>JAHEOB010000106.1 GCA_018610095.1 Halothece sp. MAG | reverse complement strand
GGAGTCATTTAAATTGGCGTCAAAAACTCTTTGTGAGTTGGGTAGGACCAAAAGGCATTGTTTCTGCCTCCGTTGCTTCTTTATTTGCCATTATTTTGACGCAACGAGGAATTACAGGGGGTGACTCGCTGAAAGCCCTTGTCTTTTTAACCATCATGATGACGGTGGTGATTCAAGGGTTAAGTGCCCGTTGGGTTGCGCGGTGGTTAAATTTAACCTCAGAAGGGATAAAAGGAGCAGTCATTATTGGCTGTAATCCCCTTGGTCGGCTACTTGGAGAGTTATTCCAGCAAAATGGGGAATCGGTGGTGATGATTGATACTGATGCAGAAGCTTGTGAAATGGCTGAGTCACTCGGTTTACCAGTAATTCAAAGTAGTGGGTTAGATGAGAGCGTGTTAGAGGAAGCAGGGATTGAATCTTTGGGAACATTTTTGGCAACAACCACCAATGGTGAAGTGAATTTAGTCCTTGCCCAACGAGCTTTAGAAGAATTTCAACCGCCACGGGTATTTGCTGTCTTTCCCAAAATTTCCCAAGTGCAAACCCCTGCTAATAAAACTAAGGTCAACCAAGCATTTTTACCCCAACTTCCGATTAAACTCTGGAATGAATATCTTAATGAAGGCAAAATAAAATTAGGGCAAACCGTTTTGCGACAAGATGGATTTTTCTTTCAGCAAGCCCATTTGCAAGCCTTAATTCGTTCTGGCGAATTACTGCCACTATTAATTAAACGAGGAGATAGCTTACAAGTCATCAAAGCAAATCAACAATGGCAACCAGGAGAAGCAATCTTTTATCTGCTCCATGATCCACGACCTCAATTACTGAAACGCTTATCAGGTGGTGAATCTGGTTCTGAACTTGCTTTAGAACAACTGTCAGAAGTTGAGGAAATCCCCTTAGCTCCTCCTAATAATAGTTAGGGAGATTTCGATAAATATTCCCATGCTGTTTTCTAAGATGCCATTGTAGATAAAATATTCTGATAACCGTTCCTGTTATACCGCAGATGGGCTGATTCATAAGGCGTCGTCGTCGGAATTTAGTTCCGGCGTCCCGTGAACTCCATCTACTGACTAAATTAAAATTTTAGTCGTAAGATTCTCAGCCCTCATGCTAAAAGCATCAACATCACTTACAAAACTTGCTAGGATCAGGGAGATATTTTGGTTGTTTCAGTTAGTTGACCTTATATGCAGCGTACCTTTTTATTAGGGAAAATTCATAATTGTCGTCTCAGTGATAGTAATTTGTACTATATGGGGAGTATTGGCATTGATCAAACGCTATTAGAGGCTGCCAATATCTATCCCCATGAACAGGTACAAGTGCTTAATATTACCACAGGAGCGCGGTTAATGACCTACGCGATCGGGCTAGAAGCCAATTCTGGTCGCATTGAACTCAATGGTGCTGCTGCTCGATTTGGGGAAGCCGGCGATCGCTTAATTATCCTTACCTATGGATTGCTCACACCAGAAGAAGTCAAACATCATGAGCCTCAAATTGTGTTTGTCGATGAAGACAATCGACCGATTGATCCCATACTAACTCAATCGAGTGTTTGGGTCTAACACCATTTAAACTAGAAATAGCTAACCTGCTATCTTGTTATGAGTATTATTCGCGCTTATATTATTCCCTTGTTAATTGTTCTAACTTTTGTTATTGCCCTTTTAGCAGTGAGTTCCCGCATTTTCCTTCCTGAAGATATGTTAGCCCCCGCCCCTGTGGAGGAAGAAATGGGTGAAACCTCCATGAATCAGCACCCTTCTCAAGACTCATCGCCAAGATAAAAATCTAGCCTTTTAGAATCCAGAATTTAATTGACACTCCCCAGCCTAAAGGCGTGGGGATTCTTGGTTCTAACTACTGACTTGGTCAGCAGACGACTCGGCTTGCCCCAATTGCTCGGAAGCAACTGGAGTAGAGGCTGAATCTCCCCAAGCGTTTTCAGAGTCTAGCCCTGCCGTTTCCACGTGCCCCGTGGTACGGAGTCCTTCTCTCAAGATATTTATAGCAGCGTTATGGTCACGGTCTAAAGTATGTCCACAAACACAGGTATGAGTCCGTGTTGACAATGCTTTCTTTACAATTCGTCCACAATTAGAACACTTTTGGCTTGTGTATTGAGGTGGTACTGCTACCGTTACTTTACCAAACTTATTGCCAAAGTATTCCAACCAGACACGAAATTGATACCAACCAACATCCGAGATCGACTTAGCAAGATTATGATTTTTGACTAAGTTTCTAACCTGTAAGTCTTCATAGGCGACCACATCGTTAGATAGGGTTACGCAACGCGCCACTCTCTTGGCGTGTTCACTACGTTGCCTACTTATTCTTAGGTGTTTCTTAGCTAATCGTTGTCTTGCTTTTTTGCGATTGGATGAACCTTTTTGCTTACGGGATAGACGACGTTGTAGTCGTTTTAACTCCTGTTCTCCTTTACGGAAAAAACGAGGATTAGGTTCTTTATGCCCCTTGCTGTCAGTGTAGAAATCAGTCAAACCCACATCTAAACCTATGGCTTGTTGGGTTGGTTCTACTTTTTTAGTGACATCTACGTTTATACAGAACTGACAGTAATAACCGTCAGCACGTCTAACCAATCGAACTCGTCTAATTTGCTCTTTTGAGTAAAAGTAGATATCTCGGCTACCAATCAACTTCACTCGACCGATATTGTTTTTATCGGTAAAAATGATGTGCTTTTTGGTATTAGGATCAAGTTTCCAACCTGTTGTCTTATATTCGACAGAGCGGTTATTTTTTTGAAACTGGGGATAGCCTTTCTTGCCTTTAATTCCCGCTTTACAATTCCGATAAAAGAGATGGATCGCAGACCAAGCACGTTCAGAGGCAGCTTGTCTTGCTTGTGAATTAAGTTTTTTAGCAAAGTCAAACTCATTACCTAACTGCTTACACAGTTTGCTAAGGTCATATTTGTTAACACCTTGACTATCCATCCAATGACGGAGACACTTATTGCGAACAAACTGAGTCGTCCGAATTGCCTCATCAATGGCCGAGTATTGGTGTTTTTTAGCCTTTACTTTATACTCAATCACAAACATTTACGCCACCTCATTAGCGTAACTTAATTATAGCACAACTGAAAAAGTTTGTTCATTATCGGACTATCGAAGTCCTCAACTCACTCACCTTATATCCTTTTCCTAAAGGAGAGAGGCTTTACGGCGACTTTCGGTAAGATTGTAAGGTTTGTTGTGCCTGCGCGATCGCGTTCTCATTAGCTAAATACCAAGAAACAATAAACAAAAAGACGAATAATGGTAAAAATTGTAAAAACACTTTAAGACTGGTTCTTTCTCTGAGATCCACTAAAAAGTATCGTGGTTCTTCTAAAAATAGAACTGGTTTTAATTCCCCTAAAACGCTAAAATACAAAACAATCATATAAGCATATATTACACCAATCCAAACCCATGAAGTATTGATAATAAACACACTTAATCCTAATAAATTAAAGCAAACACTAAAGATGGCTAAGAAACCTAATTTAACTATAATGGTAATCAAAGTTTTCTTATCAAGATTTTTATTTAAAGTATCAAACAGAATGGGAAGGACAATGTAAGCAAAAAAAAAGAACGTCAAAAAGGGTTTACCAAAAATAGATAAAAATTCCAAATAAGACTGATTACTTATTTCTTGATAACCTCTTAGAAAGAAAGAGGCAACTGGTTCTAAAGCAATAAAAAATTTCAAGGTGAGTAAACCAAGCAATAAACGTAACGTTAAAACAATCAAAGCAGTCATCGCTTTATCTCCATCAATTTGCTTAGGCGACGATAACAATTAAAGTTTTAGGATACTGTTAAGATTAGTCGTTTCGCGGTTGCCCTAATGTGGTAATATATAAAACGGCTTCATCTTCAGGAATCCCTAGCACTTCATTGACTTGATCATCAAAAAAGCCTGCAATTCCACTGACTCCTAATTCTAGATAAATTGCTGCTAAATTAAGACGTTGTCCTAAATGTCCTGCATCCATGTGTAAATAACGATAAGCGCGATCGCCGTATAAACGAATGGCTTGTTTTAAATCGGCTGTATGAAATACGATAGCAGCAGCATCTCGCCCCAAATTTTGTCCTAAACACAAATAATGGAGTTCTCTGCTGAAATTTTTAAAGCGAATTTGTCGTAATTCTTGCATATGGGGAGCATAATAATAACATCCTTCTTCTAAATTAGTTACTCCTGTGACGGCTACAAATGTAGAAATTAAATTGATATCAAAAAAATCGGGAGAAGCATCCAATCCTTGTCGCCAATAGTCTTGCGTTTGATAGGTAAAACTCAGCAGTTGCTTTAATGCTTCTAACGTAATATTTTGTCCGTTATAACCACGAGTGGAACGGCGTTTTAGAATCGTTTTTTGTAAACCCTCTAAGTTTTCTCCCCAATCAATGGGATCAGTTTTAGTAGAAACTTCTAAGCAAAAAGGAAAATTATACTTGTCTTCCTTAGCACTTTCTTGTAACTGTTTGGGATTGGTTTTAGGTTCAGTGTCGATTTTTGTTCTTTCATGGAGATAATATAATAATTCGCCGTCAGGGATATGAGAAGGAAAATTACGATTAGCCTTTGAGGGTAAAACCGTTTTTGTTTGGGGTAAGTTTTGATTAATTTGTAATAAATCTGCTAACGCACAAACGGCAATCACCCCTTCTTGTTGAGGATTGAAATAAAGCAGTTCATTCATGGCATCATCATGAAATCCCCCGATTAAATGAGGGCGATAATCACATAAATCTCCTGCTAATTCAAAGTTGCCTAATAAGTGTCCAGTATCAAGAAAAATCCGTCGATACGCCCGATCTTCATATCGCCAAGCAGAACGATAAAAAATTGAAGAAACCGCGATCGCGATCTCAGTATTTTCTAAGCTAAAATGCCAAAAACAAGCAGCCTCTAAATTAGACCAAACGGAATCTTCCCAAAAGTGAACTAAAGTATGACTGGGGGAATGATAGTTATATAATCCAGGGGGTAAAAAACTTAATTCCCGAACAATAAGATAGACTTCTGCAGGATATAATCCGCCTGCTGAAGGGGCAGAGCGCAGTAAAATCCGATCACCGGAAGGGGTTTCTAATTTTGCAGTAACGCCGTAAGATAGCAGTAAAAATCGCGAAAGGCGATGCCATTTTTCCCAATTATCTTCACCTTGGCGTTGAT
>JAHEOB010000105.1 GCA_018610095.1 Halothece sp. MAG | reverse complement strand
TTAAGGCAGCAGCATAAGCAAATACCTTAAACGTAGAACCCGGTTGACGTTGCGCTTGGCTAACACGATTAAATTGACTGCTTTGATAATCTCGACCCCCAACTAAGGATAAAATGGACCCTGTTTGACTATCCAGAGTAACTATAGCGCCTTGATTATAGCCCGAGGAGAGCCCTTGGCGATTAAGATGTTTCCGAAGTGAGGTTTGGGCTTTTCCTTGTAAATCAAGATCAAGGCTAGTTTCAATAATAAAATTTCCCTCGGCAGCTAATTCGGAACCGAGTAAGTCTTCTAATTCCTGCAACACATGATGATAAAAATAGGGGGCGCGAATTTCTGATAACTCTTCTCGGGCTTTTGGACTGATTTCAATGCGAGAACGACGAGCACGTTGGGCTTGTTTCTGATTAATCATTCCCAAATGGTTCATGCGATTAATCACGCGATCGCGCAACTGTACGGTAACGTCATAATTGCGGATGGGATTGTACCGATTCGGGGCTGGTAACATCGCCACTAAGGTGGCAGCTTCTGATAAATTCACATCGCGGGCTGACTTATCAAAATAAAACTGGGCGGCATCCTCAAATCCGTAGTTATCCCATCCCAAAAAAACGCGATTGAGATAGGCTAACAACAAGGCATTTTTGCTATAAAAGGTTTCCAACTTCAGCGCCACCACCATTTCCCGTAATTTACGGCTCACTGTATCCTCTCGCCCCACATACTCTGGATAAAGACTCCGCGCTAACTGTTGAGTGATCGTACTAGCCCCTTCCCGAATATCAGCAGCGGTAAAATTGACGATAAAGGCACGTGCAATCCCAATGGGATCAATGCCAAAATGCCAATAGAAGCGAGTATCTTCCGAGGCAATTACGGCATCAGGAAGATAAGGAGAAAACTCCCGTAAGCGCTCTAATTCCTGATGGGTTGTGCTTTGTTGGCGGTTAAGCGGCGTTTGCCCCTGACGGGGATACACTACCACGGGGCCTTGGACACCACTGGGTAAGGGATTAACGGAAAACTTAGTCCATTCAAAGCCAATGACAATACTTAATAAAATCGCAATGATTGCCACACTATAGAAGACATAATTAATCCCTTTAATAACCGTCGGTGGGGGATGATGATAAGTTATTTCTGGAACATCCGCAATTTCTGGCGGCCCTAAGGTAATTTTGTCACCGTGGCGTAGTTTGATAGAAGCATGCTTTTGTTTACCAATATAAATCCCATTGAGGGAGTTTTCATCTTTCAGATAGAACTCCCCTGATGGATTGCGTTTTACCGAGGCATGAACTTGGCTCACTAACTGATTGCGAATCACAATATCGCAGGAGCGAGAACTACGCCCCAATAAATATTGCTCCCCTACTAAAGGGTGTTTCGTGACCTTTTGCTGTTTACCATTTTTAATATGAAGTTCGGGAACTTTGGCTTTTGGCTTTAAGGTTAAGGCTTGTGCTTGAACCGTTTGCACAGCTTGGGTGACAAATTGGCTGAAATTGCCACCTGGGGTCTCATTACTCATAATGATTGGGATTTCTGTTTTTTGGGCGGCGAGAACCTTTAAAATAGGGGAAGTTAGCCATAATTAAACAAGCCACGCCAATATTGATGCAAATATCAGCAATATTAAAAACCGGAAATTGAATTAAGCGAACATCAAAAAAATCAATCACAAATCCAAATAAAAAGCGATCCATCCCATTCCCAGCAGCCCCTGCTAAAACCAACCCGTACCCCATCTGTTCTAATTTGGGTAAACGGGAACTCAACCAAACAAAAATCATTAATCCTATGGTAACGGTTAAGGACAACCAACGAAGCCAATGGACTTGATCCGTTAATAAGCTAAACGCGGCTCCTGTATTGTGTACATAGGTGAAATGAAAGACATCCTGCCAAATAGGGATCGTTTCGCCAATTTCAGAAAAATAATGATCCGCCCAAAATTTGCTTACTTGATCCAGGATAAAGCCGACAATCGCAACGAACCAAAATAACCGATTCTTCTTCATCAATAAAATAGAATACTTCGTAAGCCATACGCCAACACTGCCACCCCACAAATGATCACTAATTGTGAGCCTAAAGGTTCCCAAGAATATTGGAGCATTGACGGTAATAATGGTAATAGATCATTATCCACGATGCGATACGGTAATAATGGTAATAGATCATTATCCACGATGCGATGAAAAATGTGTAACCCCACTAAATAAACAATTCCCATCAAATGTATAATTCCCAACCCCAAGATACAACTAATGGTTAACCATTCCAATTGTCGAGGCCACTCAAATGCTAACCGTCCACAGTACCATGCTGCGGGGACAAAACCGATAATATAGCCAAAAGTGGGTTCTGTTAGATAACTCCAACCGCCTCCTTCAGAGAACACGGGTAAATAGAATAATCCCATAGCGATATAAGCAATTTGCGAGAGAGCGCCAGCGCGTTTTCCTCCCAAACAAGCTGTTAACAGCACTGCCCCCATTTGTAAAGTGACTTCTAGGGGAGTAATGTTAATCCCTTGTTCCGACCATAACCAAGGAACATTGACAATAAAGCCTTGGACAAACGTTCCCGCGATGGTTAAAATTAAACCAATTATCGTCCACAGTAATTCGTTCTTTGGAGAAGTCACCGACGATCCTCTTTCAAATTTTCGTGTTAGCCAGATGCGGTCACGGGATACTATTGAAACATGAAATGCTGTTTCAAAACATCCCAACGGGAACAATCCCAATAGTCAATGTGAGAAATAATTTTTTGCTCATCATTTAAAATTAATTCACTTCGTCCCGGAATCGAAATTCGAGGTTTCCAAGGAAGCGGGGTTGTCCAGTTTAATGTCCATTGAGTATGAATGGTCTGCTCAATTTGTTCAATATGGTGCAATTCTAAATTAATTTGTTTAAACCACTTACTAATAAAATTAATGAGGGATTGATAGCGTTTTAACCCTCGAAATTGGGTTATGGGGTCTTGAAAATAAACATTTTCAGCATACAGATTATAACTTTGATTGTTGGGAAAACGAGCGTAGTCTGCTTTTATGGTTTCAATAACATCCATTGTTCTAACAGATTAATTAGCGGAATTTCAGCGTCTCCTACGATTTTGACAAGGGCGTAACGAGCTTGCTGTTGAAACAATAGTTCGATTTGAAGATAATGATCTGGAAAATAGGGTAATCGTTGCGCCCACTCAATAACAGTGAGGCCGGGGGGAACTTCTTCACCCTCCCAATAGGTTTCGGGAAATAATTGCGCGATCGCGCTAGCATTCTCTAAACGATATAAATCAAGATGATACAAGGGCATTTTGCCTTCGCAATATTCGTTAATCAGGGTAAAGGTGGGACTAACAATGGGTTGTTCAATGCCTAATCCTTCTCCTAATCCTTGCACTAAGGTCGTTTTCCCTGCCCCCAGTTCTCCCCATAATAAAATGACACCTCCTGGTGACAGGGCCGTTGCTAACTGTTTCCCGAATTGTTGCGTCGCTTCAGGGGTGGTTAATGGAATTTGCCAAGCCATGGCTTTGACTATTTACGATTTTGATACCAACGCCAAATTACCTTTGCTAACTGTTTGGGATCATGACGAACATACCCTGATTGGGCATCTTCATACATGATATGGGCTAAAATTAAACGCCGTTGCAGTTTGTTAATCTCTTCGCGATCCACATAGACGGGATGGGCATTTTGATCCGCATAGCGTTGTAAACTCTCAGGGCTTGGAGAATCACAGTGGGCTAACACGGCATCAAATAGCGGTTGAGATGACACCTTATCTAAAGCGCGAATATGATCGGAAACTGTATAGCCATCGGTTTCCCCCGGTTGCGTCATAATATTACAAATATAGAGACGTGAGGCTTTGGTTTTGCTTAAGGCTTCTCGAATTTCAGGTACCAGCAAATTAGGCAAAATACTGGTATAAAGGCTACCTGGCCCTAATAAGACTAAATCGGCATCCTTAATAGCATCGATCGCGCTGGGAACAGCTGTTGGATCTTGAGGATAGCACCCAAAACGGACAATTTTCCCCCCTGCTTCCGAAATCTGGGATTCCCCTTCCACAAGGCGTCCATCTTCCATTTCTGCCCACAATTGCATATCTTCTAAGGTAGCAGGAACGACACGCCCTCTTACCGCTAAGACTTTAGAACTGGCTTCAATGGCTTGTTCCAAATCCCCAGTCACCTGATTCATTGCCGAGAGAAACAGATTGCCGAAACTGTGCCCACTGAGGCCCTCGCCACAGCGAAAGCGATAATGGAATAATTCTGTTACCAGTTTTTCTTCATCGGCTAGGGCGGCTAAACAGCTACGAATATCGCCGGGGGGTAACATTCCTTGTTCTCGACGTAATCGCCCTGAGGAACCGCCATCATCGGCAACGGTGACAATGGCAGTAATATTGGCACTATAAGTTTTAATTCCTCGCAGTAAGGTGGAAAGCCCAGTTCCCCCGCCAATGGCGACAATTTTCGGCCCTTTAACGAGTTTACGATGGGTGGTTAAAACATCAATTAATTCTTGGTCTTGATCAGGGTTAAGAACTTCTGTGATGGAACCCACGGTCCGTGATTGACCCCAAAAAATTAAAAATAACCCCAGCGCGATCGCGATCGGTCCAGAAATATAATTGGGAAAAATATCAGCAATGGTTTCTAATATCGCTTCGATAAACTCCATCAGGTAAAAAATTGGGGTTAATTCCACCCAATGGGCTAACCCCAGCAGCGTTAGTAACACACCCAACAAACTAATGAATAACCAGCGTTTCACAAAAATCCCTGGGGCAAGCCACCTTAATCTGCGACTCAACCGATTATTCTTTAATTGAGAGAGCATACTAGACTTAGAAAAGCGTTGATGGCGCACTCGTTTTGCCATAAATATGCCACCGATTTAACAAGTGTTTAGCAATACTTTACCCCAACCAACCGTTTGACTCAATTATAATTTTGTGCCATTTCGGTGGTTTCTGAGGAAGCGGTGAGTAATCGTTTACTGCTGGGGCGGAATTTATCCGTTGCCCGCAAGCGTTGACTCAAAAAGCGACAAATTTCCAGAATAATATGAGGACGTTGGCTAATCAGGCTGATAAAGCGACTTTTTTCTAGTTTGAGTAAAGTACAATCTTGATACGCGATCGCGCTTTCCCAATGCGGGGCTTCATCAAACAGGGCAACTTCGCCAAAATATTCTGCCACGGATAAATGTCGAATATCTTGAGATTCGCCATTAAAGGTTTTCACCATGCGGACACTCCCTTCGGCAATAATATACAAGTGAGTGCCCCAAGCCCCTTCAGCAAAGATGGTTTGAGTCGCTAAGACTTGTTCTTGTTCTAGGGTTTGATCAATTAATAGTAACTCTTCAAGAGAAAGATTTTTAAATAGAGCAACGTTTTTGAGTAGCAGTAAGCGATTCATAAGCATTTTCTGGGGAGATGGATTTTGTACAATAGGCAGAAACAATTGTTGGGCGGTATTTTTCACCAGCGGATCGGGGTCTTTCATTAAGGTAAAGGGAACGGTTGCCATGGCAATGAGAGCGCCCACCCGAATCCAACGATCTCTGGCATCTAGGGCTTCTAATAGCAGTTTATACCCCTTGGAACGCAACCAAGCAGAGGAAGGGCGTGTCCGAGGGGTGGTTGGCGATTGCCCCATTTTTTCCAGAATGGGCATTAACGGTAATGCTAACCGTCGATAAGGAAGGGTAGCAAGCACTTCTACGGCATTGGCAACTTCTCGGGGATTGGTGGATTTAAATGCCCGAGTGACGGTATTAACGGTACGCGAGTGGCCGAAGCAGGATAGAATAAATAAAACTTTTTGGACAACTCGGTTATGGTAATCTGCAATAGCAAGGGCAAGGGGTTGCCAATTGGGATCATCACGGGGAATTTGTTTTTGCCAGGCTTGGGTTTGACTTAATTCTCGGAAATCAGGGGCAAGATGATCATAGAGAATGTCACTGGCTTTTTTGGTTCGAAATTGCGTAATAGCAGTAATGGCAGCCGTCACTACTTCCGTATTGCTGGAGGCAAGATAATCTTGGGCAACCGCTAACCCTCGATCACCAAAAGCAACTAAGGCTTGGGCTGCTGCTTGACGCACTTGCGGATCCCCGTCTTTTAAAGCCGTTCCCACCTGACGTTCCATTCCCTGACAGCGAGTTTCCCCTAACACTTCCAGGGCTTTTGCTCGTACAAGCGGATGGGGATGTTCTAATTCCGGTATTGCCATTTCTGCTAACTCAAAGTCCCCCCGACTAGCTAAGTGAGCTAGCGTTGTTAACCCTTCTTGTTTTACCGTGGGATTCTCCATGGCAAGAACCGGTTTTAAAAGCCCTATCAAATCTCGATTTTCTATTTCCCCAATCACTCGCGCGATCGCGCTGGCAGCGTTATCTTCCCAATCCAATTGCCATACTTGTTCGCTAAGGGTGACAATTTCTTCCTTAACCGCTTGGGGTGACAGTTTGACAGCAAGGGCTGCTAATAATCGAATTTCTTGCTGATCATGGTTTAAAAAGGATTGTAATTTCGCCTCAGGAATCGCTTGTTTATTCACCGTTAAGATTTCAATCGCAGTGGCTTGTAAAGCTGTTTCATCACTGTCTAGAAATTCTCGAAATTGTTGCAGCGTTGTTGAATCAGCATTGTAACCAAATAAGGTGACTACCGCCTGACGCAATTGGTGATCATTACTACTTTCTTGTAAAATGCGCTTCACTTGCGGTAAAAAGTGACTCGGTTCGTCTAAACGCGCAGCAAATTCTAATCCTTTTACCCGAGTATAGCGATCACCTTGCGTCATTAAATCTTGAATGGCGGAACGAGAAGCAGCGGGTAACAGGGTTCGATAATTGAAATCATCTAAATCCAAGGTATTAGAACGAATCATGTTTTCTAACCCTTTGGCATAAAGTTTCCCCATAGGCAAACGCGCGATTAATGCCACAACTGTAACGGTGATGGCAATTCCAGCAATCTGAGTCAAACTGAGTAGGGATTGAACCACTAACAATAAGATTCCTGCCAAGGTTAATCCCACCCCATAAATTAAGCCATCGCTGAGGGTTCGTACCCGCCCCGAAAATTCTGGGGGGATAGCATTATAATTGAGTTGATGAACCGGAATTGCCAATCCTTTATTGAGGGAATCCCCATTAATATTGAGCGCGATCGCGCTTTTTAAGTCGCCGCGCACTGCCATCCCGGCTAAGGCAACAAGGGTAATCATGGGATAAGCGACATTCATCCGTGCCACGCCTAATTGACGCAACAGCGGACGAGTAATAAAAAACAGGGTTGCAATTTGGGTAGTACTGGTAATAATACGAACCGTGCCAAGAAACGCAGTTAATGCCTGACCTTGAAAATTCTGGGCATAGGTACTAAACCATAAAAATTCTGACATGACATAAATTAGAATAAACAGGAAACTACTGGTGGCTAAGTAAAATACCAGTGGATACCGCTTGACTAAGTCAGGAAACGTCTTTAAAGATTCAATTAAGCCCACCCGTTTCCCAGCATACTGACTTTCTAGACGTTGTTGGGATTGTTCTAAATAAACCAGTTGCGCGATCGCGATGCCAAAAATGACGATAACGCAAATTAATAATTGACGATTATTTAAATATTGCGCCAATAGGGTGGTTAATCCCCCACCCAGTAAAATGCCAACCGCTTGAGCAATCCCTAAAAACGGCGCATACCGCTTATATTCTAAACTGGTAAAATAATCAATAACTAAATTGGGATAAAGAATATTGACATAAAGATCAAATTGGAAAAATGCGGTAATGCTAATTAAAAAGTAAAGGGGTAAGAAGTTAATATCAAGGATTAAACAAAAAACCGTAAATAAGAACGCAAAAACCAGTAGTGTATATTGAAAGAGTCTAGGGCGACTCAAGCGATCAATAATCTGAGATACCCCAGCAAACGCCACAATGGAAAATAACCCGACAAAAATAAATAATAAAGGAAGATAATCCGCTCCTGCATTACTGAGAAATAAGGAGTTCGCAATATTCATTGCCATAATGCAATAGGTGAGCATCGTCACCGAAAGCAGGAGAAATTGAGTCAGACGATTAATCTTAAAATGGGGTAAGTTGAAGCGTTGCTGCAGAAACTGATTAAGCATTAGAAAGACTGGTTGATGAAACAAGAATTATAATTAATGATATCGCCGAATTCAACTGGTTATGTATCAATAACAAACAACCCAGTCAGTAAGATAACCAAATGTCACCCTACCAACTGGGTTGTCTCTGCTAAGAATTAACTGAACCAGAATCAGTCGTTAATAGCTGGATTCGGCTGCAGCAAATTCTTCGTTTTTATTTTTACGAGAACGATTGCGACGGGTTAAGGAATTAAATAGCATTAAACCAATGCTCTTAATGAGATTGCCTTCGAGTTCTTTAAACATTTTCATGTTCAACCCAAAGGCATCATTCGCTTCATCCACAATGCGTTCTGCCGTGCTTTGTTCAATGGGTAAGCTATTGAGAGCTTCCCGATATTGATGCTTGAATGCTTTCTCATCAGCGATGGCATCAAATTCATAGAAGGAAGTACCTTCTCCTTCTTGTAAATTCATACCACGCTGTGCCATCCCTTTGAGAATTTGCCCACCTGATAAATCACCAAGATAACGAGTATAGGAATGGGCAACTAATAATTCCGGTTGTTGTTGCGAAACTTCTCGAATGCGTTGCACATAAGCCTTCGCTGCTGGAGAAGGGGCAACTTCTTCCTGCCAATTGTTTCCGTAGTAATATTGTAAATCTTCTTCTAAACTTTCTTTGCGGTTTAACTCCGTAAAGTAAATTTTGGAAACAATGGGATGTTCGGCATGTTTCGCCATTTCTTCTTCCATGGCGGAATAAACAAAGTAGAGATTCGCAAGCAGTTTCCGATAAGATTCTTTTTCGACAACACCTTTTAGGAAACACTTGACAAAGCCCACATTTTCTGCCATCGTGTGAGCTTTCTTGGTCCCTTCCCGCAGCATTGTTGCTAGTTCGACGCTCATATTAAAAGTAACTTTCCTTGTATTAACGACACGATCGTTTAGAGGTTTCTAAAACGCTTTAAAGGGGCTTAATTTAACTAGCTTAAACCAACTTGACGCGATTTTTCATTAAGAATATTTAAGCTAGGTGGAAATATTAGAAAGAGGGTTAGGCAATGAATTGGGGAACGGTTAGTAGTAACACCACCAGTCCGCCGATAATCATCAACCCTGCTGGCATAAACTTTTTAGTTTTAGCTAAGCGGATAATAAATACAACCACCAGCAAAGCACTAATTAGACTGGCTAAGGGTAAGCCCCAATTTAGCCCTAAAAAGGCTACTATTCCAGCTAATAACAAACCAATCCCACTAATGGTTCCTGATATTAAAGAAATTTTACTTCCTGCTTTTTGATAACCAATTAGTCCGCCAACAATTGCCAAAACGCCATAGACAATGACAGCAATTTTTGCTAATAAGGTCATGTTGTATCTCCTTGCGGAAACTGTTCCCAAATTTGCGTGATTTGTCGTAAACTTTGGTAATTGCCATTTCCTAAGATTAAATGATCAACAATGGGTAAACTTAGTACTTGTCCGCCTTGTAATAATTGTTCAGTTAAATTAATATCTTCTTTACTTGGTTCAACACTACCAGTGGGATGATTGTGGGCAATAATAGCACGAGATGCGCCATGGCGGATAATTTCGCGGAAAATCTCTCGGGGATGGGCGATGGTTTCGGTAGCAGTACCAATGGTAATGACTTTCAATCCTAATAATTGATGTTTGATATCTAACAATAGCACTGCAAACCGTTCTTGGGATTGCCACATTAAATCCTGACTTAGAGCTGCAGCAGCTGCCTCAGGACTATCAATCATGGTCCGTTCATTAGGCTGAACTTGAAAAGCCCGTTTTCCCAATTCCACGGCAGCAGCAATGGTGGTAGCTTTGGCGGGTCCAACACCGGGAATGTTCATCAGTTCCTGCGGCGTCATTTCCCGCAGCACCTCTAACGGTTGTCGTTGGTCACTGCTTAATTGTTGTAAGATATATTGCCCTAATCCCACTGCCGAGAGTTTCCCTGCCCCTTGTCCGGTTCCTAATAAAATGGCAAGCAGTTCCGCAGTTGCTAAATTTTTAGCCCCCACGCTTAAAAGCCGTTCTCGGGGTCGTTCGGTAGTGGGTAAATCAGCAATTCGGAGTGAGTAATTCATGGGTGGGGGCTAAGGAAAGGGTTATGCATTCGAACCGCCACCGCCAATGGTTTTTTGAAATGCTGGGCGTTGAGAAATCTGCTTGATGTATTTTTCCACGCCCTGATACTCAGACAGATCCAGTTGTAACATCATTTGCATATAAGCAATATAAGCCCCAACGGCAACATCAGCAGCGCTAAATTTGTCATCAACTAAGTAGTCATGCTGCTGGAAATGATCATTTAAGGGGGTAAATAATTTCGGTTTTTCGGTTTCCCGACTACTTTCCATGAACATGGAGGGGGCAAGGGTGGCGTTGGCAAATAAAATCCACTTATTTAGTTCTGCCCGTTTTTGGGGCGTTAAAGGATCGGATCCATATTGTTCTGCTAAGTATAATAAGATTGCCCCCGATTCCCATAAACAAAAGCCATTATCATCAATGGCAGGCACTTTGCCCATGGGATTAATCGCTAGAAAATCGGGTTTACGATGTTCCCCATTTTCCATATCAAGCACAACAAATTCATAGCCAACATTTAATTCTTCTAAATACCACTGCGCGATCGCGGCACGACTTCGTTTGCCACCGTATAATTTCAGCATAGCGACTTTCTCCTCAACACCACTATCAGTTTAAAACTCAATGCCAGGTTGTGCTTTCACCCCTTGTTCTCGAAAGGGATGTTTTACCAGTTTCATCTCGGTGACTAAATCCGCAGCTTCAATCAGTTCATTGGGGGCTCCGCGACCGGTTAAAATAACGTGAGAATCGGCTGGTTTCCCTGCTAATTCTGCCACGACAGTACCTACTTCCAGATAGCCTAATTTCAATGCCACATTAATTTCATCTAGTAATACCAACTGATAATTGGAATCATGAATATAGTTTAAACTGGTTTCCCAGGCAGCTTGGGCTTTTTCCATATCTCGTTCCCGATCTTGGGTTTCCCAAGTAAAGCCTTCTCCCATGGCATGAAACACGAGTTGGTTTTCCCACTGCTGAAAGACATTTTTCTCCGCCGGTTCCCACGCACCCTTGATAAACTGAATAATGGCTACATTAAAGCCATGACCCAGGGAACGTACTACCATTCCTAGGGCGGCACTGGTTTTACCTTTCCCAGGACCGGTATTAACAATAATTAACCCTTTTTCTTGGGATCGCGCTTTTAATCGTTCCTCTTGAACTTCCTTCCGTCGTTGCATTTTTTGCTTATAGGCTTGGGAAGAAAGTTGTGTATTACTGGCTGATTGTGAGTTTGTCATAATGGGTTATCTCACCCTTACTGGAATAATCCCAAGTTATTATACCTTGCACTGAGAGGAAGAGGGAACTTCTGAAGTTACTTCCACCTTATTGTAACCACTTTTGGTTAGCAGTTCTTTGATGCTATCTTCTGCGCGATCGCGCGCTTGGTCTAAAATTTGCTGATCACAGGCAGCATCAATTACTTGATTTAAGCCCTCTTGTTGGGCTAAGGTTTGCAGTTGCGGGGCAACATCAGGCCCTAAATTGAGAAATCCCCGATCATAACTCTGCACCTGGGACTCATTGACATCCAGTTTATGGTCTAAAATTTGGGCAGGGGGCAGGGTAACAACAAGGGTGTCATCTTGTTCCTTAACCGTAACATCCTCAATCGTAATATCCGTTAGATCAACTCCCGCGCGAACTTCGCCTTGGGCAACATAGAGTAAACGAGTGGTTCCCACCGTGAACTGGCCAAGGTTGCGACTTTGTTCGGTGGGAACAACCGAGTGGGTGGTAAATACAGTC
>JAHEOB010000104.1 GCA_018610095.1 Halothece sp. MAG | reverse complement strand
GACCTAACCAGAATTTGACAATACCGCTCTGAAAATTGTTAACGGGACGGGTAAAATATTGTTGCAGGAATTTAATGAACATTCACAGCAATTGCTATACTAATTTTTTTGCAGATAGATTAGCATTTCAACGCGATTGAGGAAAACTCACCGTACTTTGGACGCGATCCCAAAATGTTCTTCCCGTTGCTGTAAAGATGAGCAAACTATCCCCTTAAGCGCGATCGCGCAACCGCCCAAAATGTTCTTCCCCTTGCCGTGACGGAACAGAATTAGTCACTGGTTCTAACGCAATAATGTCAAATTTCGGCGTAAATAATTCCCTAATTTCAGGGGGTTGAATGCCGTAAGGCGGACCACCAGAATAGTGATGGGTAAAGAAAACAGCCAGAAGTTCTCCGCTGGGTTTAAGTAGAGAATGAACTAAGTTAACATAATCGGATCGTTTTTCTGGGGGAAGGGCACAAAAACAAGTATGTTCAACCACGTAATCGAAATAGTGGGAATATTGTTGCGGTAAATTAAAAAGATCCTCTTGGTAAAAAACCACCGAGAGATTAGCTTGTCTGGCTAGTTGGGTTGCTTCGGCAATAGCAGAAGGGGCAAAATCCACGCCAATCACATCATGTCCTGCTTGTGCAAATAAGATAGCATCATAACCACGACCACATCCAATCACAAGGGTTTTTCCTGGTGGTGGGGCTTGCTGTGATTGTAATAAACTCACTAATGGTGGGGCAGGTTGTCCAATATCCCAACGGGTTGTTCCGTCTTGATAACGAGATTCCCAAAATTCTGGATTCAGGCAGTTAGTCATGTTTGGAATTACCAACGTGCGGTAGATGCTAATTAAAGCGTGCCATAAATAGGCTTTAAGCAAGAGTTTAGCGGAGGAAGTTATGAAACGGGCGGTTATTATTGTGGATAACGGGTTTGAGGATACCGAATTTGCCTATCCTTTCTATCGTCTCCAAGAAGCTGATTTTACCGTTGATGTGGCAACCAAAGGCCAAGTTGATACCAAAGGCAAACATGGGGTTGCTGCGAATGCCACGGTCGATGCCCAAGCCATTAAGGAAGCCGATTACGATTTAGCCATTGTTCCCGGTGGCAGAGAATCCCCCGATCGCGTTCGCCAAATTCCCAATGTTTTACAATTTCTAAATGATTTTAATCAAAAAGGAAAAGTCATTGCTAGCACTTGCCATGGCCCTTGGGTACTAATTTCTGCCAATGTTGTCGCTGGGCGTGATGTCACTGCTTACCCTGGCTGCAAAGATGATTTAGTAAATGCCGGGGCAAACTTTAAAGATGATGCAGTAGTGGTTGATGGCAACTTAGTCACTGCAACCCATTATCGCGATAATGCTGCTTGGATTAAGGCGACACTCACTCAATATGAAACCATTAATCAACCTGCTGCTGCTACCGCTGTTTAAAAAATCCCGATAACTAGTAAACTCAGTAAGGGTGAACCAAATTTAGTCGGGTTCGCCCCTTTTTTCTGATGAGTATCAATCTGCCGACGCAAATAACCTTATCTCGATTATTGGGCATTCCTTTTATTTTTTATTTTCTTGCCCAACCGAGTGCGGTATCACATGGAATCGCCCTAACCATTTTTTTAGTGGTTGCGGCAACAGATTGGCTAGATGGTTATCTTGCCCGAAAATTGAATCAAGTAACCGCATTAGGAAAATTTTTAGATCCCTTAGTGGATAAGTTGTTGATTGTTGCCCCACTTTTGGTATTAATCCAGTGGCAGACGATTCCTGCTTGGGGGGTTTTTCTCATTTTCGGACGAGAACTCGCGATCGCGGGATGGCGAGTCAATCCTGATTTAGCAGGGAAAGCGGTGCCAGGGGCAAACTTTTTAGGTAAAGCCAAAACGGTGTTACAAATTCTTGCGATTTCAGCATTAATTGCCCCGATTAATAATGATAATTGGGGATTGTTGGCTCAAGTTTTATTTTGGTTAGCTGTTATTTTAACGGTAATTTCTGGTGTCATTTATGTCATCAATCCGTTAATTGCTAATCGTTGGAATCAAAAAACAACAACGATGGTTAACGATAATTGATGCTGATTCAAAAGTGTGAATTTGGGGGTTTAGATGATGGTTCAAGAAATTGGAATTAGTATTGCGTTTATTTTAATTGCTTATTTATTAGGATCAATCCCGACCGGTTTTTTAGCAGGTTATGGCTTAAAAAAGATCGATATTCGTGACTATGGATCAGGTTCAACTGGCGCAACGAATGTGTTGCGTGTGCTAGGGTCAACAGTAGCAGCTATTGTTCTGTTAATTGATCTTGTCAAAGGCGCGATCGCGCTAGGATTGGTTAAATTAGAAATTCTACCCCTTCCCTCAGAACAATGGAGGGCTTGGTTAATTATTCTTACCGCCCTAGCTGCCATTTTTGGTCATAGTAAATCAGTATGGCTAGGCTTTAGTGGTGGCAAATCCGTTGCTACCAGTTTAGGAACATTATTAGTAATGACACCGATGATTGCCTTAGCAGCGGTAGGGATTTTTGCCATTACCCTTGCGATTTCTCGAATGGTTTCTCTGGGTTCAATTACCAGCGCGATCGGGATTAATCTTTTAATGATTATACTCGATAAACCCCTACCCTATATAATCTTTGCTGTTTTGGCAGCAGCCTATGTTATTTGGCGACATCGTAGTAATATTGAACGTATTTTAGCCGGAACTGAACCTAAAATTGGACAAAAAGTATCGAATCAATCTTAATAATGCAATATCACGTCATTTACGATGGCAACTGTAATCTTTGCGTTTCCCTAGTTCAGCAAATGGAAAACCTAGATCAGGGGAACCAATTTGATTATATTCCCATGCAAGATCAAGCAACTTTAAATCAATTTGGCATTACCGAACAAGACTGCCAATGGGGCATGATTTTAATTGATACCGAAAATCTAAACCATCGTTGGCAAGGGAGTGATGCAGCGGAAGAAATTGCCCGACAATTGCCAGTAGCTGATAGTTTAGTGGAATTGTATCGCAAGTTACCTGGTTTGAAATGGTTAGGCGATCGCGCTTACCAACAAATCCGCGACAACCGTTATCAATGGTTTGGAAAACGAGACACCACTTATTATTCTCCCTATCCTATTGGTTGCCATGTCTCCCCCCAATCTTAATGCCCTCGCAGTTGACTCACTAGATGAGACAATTCCGGTAAAATTAATTGTTCTACCCCTAACCGAACGGCATTACTAGAACCGGGTAGAGAAAAGATTAAAGTATTTTGATAAATCCCTGCAATTGCCCGTGACGCGATCGCGCGAGAACCAATTTCTTGATAACTTAAATAACGAAATAATTCTCCAAATCCCGGTAAGGTTTTTTCTAAAATTGAGCTTAGTGCATCATATGTGGTATCTCGCGGTGCAATGCCCGTTCCCCCATTGCTGATAATGACATCTAAATCCGATAATTGCGCCCAATTAGAAACTTGTTGAATAATTGCTTGCGGATCATCTTGGAGAATTAAATAGTCTTTGATTACGTGACCCTTTTCTTGTAATCTGGTTTGGATTAATTGACCGCTGCGATCGCTATCTTCTGTACGAGTATCACTAATCGTCATTACAGCACAACTAACTGTAATGGGGATTTCATCATGAGGAATAGACATCAAGTATAACCCCTCTGAATTGCACTCTCACTTTTCAGACAGGTTGGCTACTGCGTTACCATCATCACTGGAAATTGTCGCCTTGATTAACACGCAACGCCATGGTTGCCATTAAAGCGCGATCGCTGACGACAGTCAAATATTTTTATGGCTTCCATATCGTCTTATTGTACAGCATAAGTTTTTCTAGGTTATTATAGGTTACCTTGTTGAAAAAAAATTATGCTATGAGCATTTAGTTTAAATCCAACATAAACCCTGTTTCAAATTAATATTTTATCATTGAATTAACGCTTGGTAAATCTCTCATGAATAGACAACTGATGCTAGAAAGATCATAATGAATAACCCTCCTTGGCGCGAACGCTTAAGATATGCCTTTGATAACTTACTATCCAGAGGCTCAATTGCTCTTTTAGGGTGGCTAATTATTATTGGAGCAATTGTTATTTTAACGGTATCATTTGTTACTTGGAAAACTGGCTATGCGTCACAGCCGACCCTTGCCGATCAAATTTGGTCTTTTTTAATTACCACGTTAATTTCTTGGGATCCCACACAAGGATTACCTTGGCCAACCCGTTTTAGTATGCTAATTTTAATTTTATTTAATTTATTTACCGTTAGTATTATTATTGGGGTTATTGTTACAGGAATTGAAAGTAAACTTTATCAACTTCGGCGGGGACGTTCACAAGTTCTAGAATCAGATCATATTGTTATTTTAGGTTGGTCAAGTCAAATTTTTCCAATTCTTTCGGAACTACTCCTAATTGATGATGAGCGTATTCCTGTCACTGTCGTAATTCTCGGTGATAAGGATAAAGTAGAAATGGAGGAAGAAATTCGGACTCGTATCAAAAAAAATCGACGCTTACGAGTCATTTGTCGTCAAGGAGTTGCGACTGATTTAATTGATCTCAAAATAACGAATTTAGATCGCGCCAAATCAATTATTATTTTACCGCCAGAAGAGATTGATAATCCTGATACCAGTGTCATTAAAACCTTATTAGCCCTATCCAATAATCCCGAACGTCGCGTTGAACCCTATCGGATTGTTACCGAAATTCAAAATCCTAAAAATTTACAAATTGCAGAAACGGTTGGCAAAGATCGCGTTGAATTTGTCTTAACTGGGGATTTTATCGCCCGAATTATTGCTCAGATTTGTCGTCAACCGGGATTATCGAGAGTGTATTTAGAGTTACTCTCTTTTGCAGGTAATGAAATTCATTTTCATCCGGTTACGAATCTTGCTGGGATAACCTTTGCAGAAAGTGTTTTTGCTTATGCTAATGCAGTTGTCATTGGTTATTGCCCTCAAGAAGGTGATCCTTGTTTAAAACCTTCCCCCGATACGGTTTTAAAGGAAGGGGATGATCTGATCGTCATTGCAGAAAGTTTCCGCGATATTCAATTATGGCAAAATCGAGAGCGGATTCAATTTTCACAGCAGCAACAACAGCCGTCATTGAGTCACCAAGTTGCCGAGAAACAACCGGAAAAATTCTTAATTTTAGGATGGAATGAACAAGCAGAAACCATTATTGAAAAGCTGGATGCCTATGTTTGTTTAGGATCAGTGGCAACCGTCATTACAGATGATAGCGCGATCGCGCAAAATGCCAGTCCCAACTTACGAAAGTTGCAACATCTCAGTGTCTTATTTCAACAAGGCGATATTACCGATCGTCAACTATTGAATCAACTCCCGCTACAAGTTATTGATCACATTATTCTTCTTGCCTATTCCGATGAATTAGATGCCGAAGAAGCCGATGGCATTACCCTCACGTCACTACTGCATTTACGACAAATCGCCAAAGAACAAGGGTATCACTTTTCCATCACTAGTGAAATGATAGATAGTCGGAACCAACAGTTAGCCACGATCGCGCAAGTGGATGACTTTATCGTCAGCGATCGCCTCACCAGTTTAATGATTTCCCAAATTGCCGAAAATCCTTTATGTAGTGATGTCATTAATAAATTATTAGAACCCAATGGGTGTGAAATTTATTTGAAACCCATTTCTAATTATGTTCAACTCCATCAACCCTTATCCTTTTATACCCTGATGAAAGCTGCTCAGACAAAAGGAGAAATTGCCCTTGGGTATCGTTGTTCCAGTATGGCTACTCAACAGTTTCAAAGCTATGGTATTGTGATTAATCCTGTTAAATCAACTCCCATTCAGTTTGCGGAAAATGATCGTTTAATTGTAATGGGAGAAGACTTCTAATTATAAAAAATTTCAGTTCCTCTGCAAAGACGTTGTAAACTAAGCAGGGTGGGGGATAAAAATTCCCCAATGTAATCATAGTAATCATTAAGGAGATGACATGGCTCTAGACTATCCAACTGATCTGAAATATCTTGATTCTCACGAATATGTGCGGGTTGAAGGCGACACCGCAACCATTGGCATTAGTGCCTTTGCCGTGGATCAATTGGGAGATATTGTGTTTGTGGAACTGCCTGATGTAGATGAAACCCTAGAGAAAGGCGAAACCTTCGGTACGGTGGAATCGGTTAAAGCAGTGGAAGATATGTATTCCCCAGTTTCAGGAAAAGTCATTGAACAAAATAGCGCTGTTGTCGATGCCCCAGAAACCATTGCCGAAGATCCTTATGGCAAAGGATGGTTATTAAAAGTTGAACTGAGTAACCCCGAGGAAGTAAATGATGCCCTTTCGGCAGATGAATATCGGGCTAAAGTCGAAGGACAATAATAAAGGTGAAGGAGCAAACTTAGTCCTGATCACCAAATTTGTTACAAATTAATACAAGAGAACGCCATTCTTTTGTGTAGTACACTTCTCTCCATTATTTTATGGTTAACTTAAATTCCAAAACTGAACAAACAACAGGGAATCCTAGTTCCCCGGTCGAAGAAATATTGGGGTTAGAGGATCAATTTGTCAATCGTCACGTTGATCCCACCCCTGACGAAATTGAACAGATGCTGAAGGCATTGGGATACCCCTCTCTCGATGCCCTCATTGATGATGCTGTTCCCAATTCCATTCGCTTACAACGCCCCTTAAATCTTCCCGAAGCAAAAAGTGAATATCAAGCCCTAGAACAACTACGCGCGATCGCGTCACAAAATCAGGTCTTCCGTTCTTTGATCGGAATGGGATATTATGACTGTATCACCCCACCGGCCATTCAACGGAACATCCTCGAAAATCCTGGTTGGTACACCTCTTACACTGCCTATCAAGCAGAAATTGCCCAAGGCCGTTTGGAAGCACTCCTTAACTTCCAAACCATGGTCACTGATTTAACTGGATTGGAAATTGCCAATGCCTCGTTGCTGGATGAAGCCACTGCAGCAGCAGAGGCAATGAGTATGAGTCTGGGGGTTTCCAAAAATAAGGCTAATGCCTTTTTTGTCTCTCAAGATTGCCATCCCCAAACCATTGAATTATTAAAAACGCGGGCAAAACCGCTGGGATTAAACGTGATTGTGGGAGATCATCGCGAATTTGACTTTAGTACCCCCATTGTGGGCGCCCTATTGCAATATCCCACCACCGAAGGCAAAATTTACGATTATCGCGAGTTTGTGGAAAAAGCCCATGAACAAAAAGCGTTAGTGACTGTAGCCGCTGATTTACTCAGTCTTGCCCTATTAACCCCACCTGGGGAATGGGGGGCTGATATCGCTGTGGGCAGTACCCAACGGTTTGGGGTACCGTTAGGGTACGGTGGTCCCCATGCCGCCTATTTTGCCACTAAAGAACAATATAAACGGCAAATTCCTGGGCGACTGGTAGGCGTTTCTAAAGATAGTCAAGGTCAGCCGGCGCTCCGCCTCGCGTTACAGACACGAGAGCAGCACATTCGGCGCGATCGCGCTACCAGTAATATTTGCACCGCCCAAGTGTTACTTGCCGTGATTGCCTCCATGTATGCGGTGTATCATGGACCTGATGGCATTAAGCGCATTGCCGAAAAAGTCCATCGTCTCACAGTCACCTTAGCAGAGGGCTTAAAACGGATTGGCTACGAAATTAGTAGTGAACCTTATTTTGACACCTTAAAGGTGGAAACCAACAATGCCCCACGGCAACAGCAAGCCATTCTGCAAGCAGCAGAACAACAACAAATTAATTTGCGTAGCTATGCCGATGGTGCAGTGGGCATTAGCCTAGATGAAACCAGTACTGTGGAAGAAGTGACGACCCTGTTACAGATATTTGCAGGGCAGGAAACCCTTCCCTTCCGTTTAGAAGAACTGGTGCCAGAACTTACGTTTGAATTTCCAGAACCGTTTAATCGAAGCAGTCACTATCTCACAGAAAAAGTCTTTAACCAATACCATTCCGAAACCAAGCTGCTGCGTTATTTGAATCATCTGCAAAGTAAAGACTTATCCCTAACCACTTCCATGATTCCGTTGGGGTCTTGTACCATGAAACTCAATGCAGCAGCCGAGATGTTGCCTGTAACTTGGCCAGAATTTGGCAAAATTCATCCCTTTGCTCCAACATGGCAAACCCCAGGGTATCAGCAAATCTTTGAACAGCTAGAAAACTGGTTAGCAGAAATTACAGGCTTTGCTGAGATTTCGTTGCAACCCAATGCAGGGGCACAAGGGGAATATACTGGATTGTTGGTGATTCGTGAGTATCATGAAACCCAAGGGGAAGGCCATCGTCATATTTGTCTCATTCCTGAATCTGCCCACGGCACCAACCCTGCCAGTGCCGTCATGTGTGGCATGAAAGTGGTGCCCATTCGTTGCAACGAACGGGGAGATATTGACCTTGATGACTTACGCACTAAAGCGGAAAAACATCGTGACAACTTAGCCGCGTTGATGGTGACCTATCCCTCCACCCACGGGGTATTTGAAACTGAGATTCAAACCATCTGCGACATTATTCACGAAAATGGCGGTCAAGTTTATCTGGATGGGGCGAACATGAACGCCCAAATGGGCTTGTGTCGTCCCGCCGATTATGGGGCAGATGTCTGTCACCTGAATCTACACAAAACCTTCTGTATCCCTCACGGTGGCGGTGGTCCCGGCATGGGTCCCATTGGGGTTAAAGATCATTTAGCCCCGTTTCTGCCAGCTCACCCGGTGATTGAAACCGGTGGCGAACAAGCGATTGGCGCGATCGCGGCTGCCCCTTGGGGAAGTCCCAGTATTCTCCCCATTTCGTGGATGTTTATTGCCATGATGGGGCCCAAAGGGCTTACTCATGCCAGTAAAATTGCGATTCTCAACGCCAACTATATTGCTCGCCGTTTGGATGACCATTATCCCGTCTTATATAAAGGGGATACTGGGTTAATTGCCCACGAGTGCATTGTGGATCTCAGACCCCTGAAGAAAGCAGCAGGGATTACCGTGGATGACATTGCCAAGCGTTTAATGGACTTTGGTTTCCACGCCCCAACCGTATCCTGGCCGGTAGCAGGCACCATGATGATTGAACCCACAGAAAGTGAATCCCAAGAGGAATTAGATCGTTTCTGTGAGGCCATGATTACCATTCGTCAAGAGATTACAGCAGTGGAAACTGGGGAAGCTGATCCCGAAGATAATGTTCTCAAAAATGCCCCGCATACTCACCCCATGTTAATTGCCGATGACTGGTCTCATCCTTATTCTCGTGAACAAGCCGCCTATCCCACCGATTGGATACGAGATTACAAATTCTGGCCAGCAGTGGGGCGTGTTGATAATGCCTACGGCGATCGTAATTTAGTCTGTTCCTGTGTGGGCATGGAAGCCTATATGGATGAATAATCTCAATTAAGGATTCGTTTATTTAAGGGGAGCGTTATGTCTCCCCTTTTTTCTTGCTAGAATGCCCTTTGAGATAATCGGATTTTGCTCGATTTTGGTTTTGCTGGTTAAGGACGTATATGGAATCGCGAAATTCATCCCGTCGAACAAAAATTGTTGCCACGGTCGGTCCCGCAACGCTGAAACAACCTGTATTACGTGATTTAATCAAAGCAGGGGCAACCACGCTACGACTCAATTTTTCTCATGGCAGTCATGAGGATCATCAGCGTAGTATTCGCCTCATTCGCCAAACCGCATTTGAACTCAATCAACCAGTGGGCATTTTACAAGACTTACAAGGGCCCAAAATTCGCTTAGGGGAATTTGAAAACGGTTCAATTACACTAGCCAAAGGTGATCCCTTTATTCTCACTAGTTATCCCATTACGGGAACGCAGGAAAAAAGTTATGTCAGTTATGACTTATTAGCGGAAGAAGTTCCGCCTGGGGCAACGGTTTTATTAGATGATGGTCGGGTGGAAATGCAGGTAGAAGAGGTTTATCCCGAAAAACAGGAAGTCCATGGTCGTGTGACAGCAGGCGGCGTGCTATCGGATCATAAAGGGGTGAATTTTCCTGGGGTTTATCTGTCAGTTAAAGCGTTGACTGATAAAGATCGCCGTGATCTCATGTTTGGGTTAGATCAAGGGGTCGATTGGGTGGCGTTAAGTTTTGTTCGTAATCCCCAAGATATTTTAGAGATTAAAGAATTAATTTCCAGTGCCGGGAAATCCGTTCCTGTCATTGCCAAAATTGAAAAACACGAAGCCATTGAACAGATGGAGTCCATTTTATCCCTATGTGATGGGGTAATGGTGGCACGAGGGGATTTAGGCGTGGAATTGCCAGCCGAGGATGTTCCCATTTTACAAAAGCAGTTAATTATTACCGCCAACCGTTTAGGGATTCCTGTGATTACTGCCACGCAAATGTTGGACAGTATGGTTAATTTTCCCCGTCCCACCCGTGCCGAAGTTTCTGATGTTGCCAATGCCATCTTAGATGGAACGGATGCGGTAATGCTATCCAATGAAACCGCAGTGGGAACATATCCTGTGGAAGCGGTTACCACCATGGCAAAAATTGCCACCCGTGTTGAAAAAGAAGAACCCAAACCTTCGGAAGTTGTGGACACTACCAGTACCATTCCCAATGCCATTTCTAGTGCCGTGAGCCAGATTTCCCGTCAATTAGACGCTTCTGCCATTATGACCTTAACCAAAACCGGGGCAACTGCTAGAAATGTCTCAAAATTCCGGCCACAAACCCCAATTTTAGCCGTAACTCCTCATGTGGACGTTGCCCGTCAATTACAACTTGTCTGGGGGGTCAATCCCTTATTAGTCTTAGATTTACCCTCAGCAGGACAAACCTTTAAGGCAGCCTTGAATGTTGCCCAAGAAAAGGCTTTACTCTCAGAAGGAGATTTAGTGGTAATGACAGCGGGAACGTTGCAGGGAGTGGCAGGTTCCACAGACTTAATCAAGGTAGAAATGGTAACAGCGGTTTTAGGTCGCGGTGTCGGTGTCGGTTATGGAACCGTAAGTGGCCGCGCCCGCATTGCCAAAACCGCAAGAGATGTTACCAATTTCCGTCCTGGCGAAATTTTAGTGGTTCCTGCGACGGATGCCGATTATGTGGATGCCATTCGCAAAGCCACTGGCATTATTACCGAAGAAGGGAGTTTAACCAGTCACGCTGCTATTATTGGGCTACGCTTAGGCATTCCAGTGATTGTTGGGTTTGAAGGGGCAACCCAAACCATTCGGGAAGGGGCAATTTTAACCCTAGATGCCCAGCGCGGATTAGTCTTTTCTGGTTCTGTACCTTCGGGAGGGTACTTCAATGACAATGCTGGCACTGGGGTATCGTTACCTTCCTGAAAAGTTGAAACCCCTCCGTTCGGAATCTATTGAGAGTTGAGCGTCGCAGTGGAACGACGACGGCGACGACGCCCACGGAAATTACTTTTAGAATTGGGTTTTCCTTTATCCCCATTTTCATTACTGGTGACAGGCTTAGAGGGCTTTTTAGCACTCTCATCTTGCTGATGGTTGATCTTGACTTGTTTATCTTGGGGAGTTTGTAATAGGCAGATCGTGGTGGGCTGACTCTTCAACTCTCGGCGAACCAGTTGTTGTAAACCGGTTTCAATTTCCACTTTTAAGGCACTCCAATCAATCTCTTTTTGAATGGGTTTGCCATTGGCATTGGTAGCAAGATTACGCCAATAACTGTTGATGCTATATTCCACGCTACGTAGAATTAACTGATTAATTTTGGCAGATTCAAGGGGACTCACCACCCCGCGCAGATTCACTTCAGGTTGGGCTAAAACTTGACCATCTAATCCCACAGCTACGGCAACTGTAATCAGACCATCAACGGCTAATTGTTGCCGTTCCGTCATAATGTCGTTGTGAACCACCCCTGAGTGATCTACTAATTCAATGCCAGATTGAACTTTATCAGTGACTTCAATCTTGTCTTGAGACAGTTCCACCACATCCCCATTATTAATAATCACGGTATTTTCTTTGGGGATGCCCATTTGATGCGCCATTTCCCCATGTTTCACTAGCATCCGATGTTCTCCGTGAAAGGGGACAAAGAATTTGGGTTGGGTTAACGCCAGCATTAATTTGTGATCCTCTTGAGACCCGTGTCCAGAGACATGAATTCCTTGCTGACGACCATAGACCACTTTCGCCCCCATCATCATTAAGCGGTCAATGGTATTCACCACAGCAATCGTATTGCCGGGAATGGGGTTAGCGGAGAAGACCACCGTATCATTTTCACGCACTTGAATTTGATGGTGTTCGCCTCTGGAAATACGAGTTAGGGCTGCTAAGGGTTCGCCTTGGGAACCAGTGGTTAGAATGAGGACTTGATCATCAGGGGTTTTATTTAAATCTTTCAGGGGAATAAAGAGATCGTCCCGACATTTAATATACCCTAACTCTCGGGCGTGGGCGATGACATTTAGCATGGAACGCCCGACGATCGCGACACGACGATTGTGTTTTTGAGCTAACTCCAGAATAATTCTCACCCGATGCACGGAAGAGGCAAAGGTGGTCACTAATAATCGCCCTGTTGCCTCGGAAAACACCCGATCCAGATTGGGTGTTACGGCTTGTTCTGAGGGCGTATGCCCCGGTACTTCCGCGTTAGTGGAGTCACTGAGTAAACACAAGACCCCTTTTTGGCCATATTCCGCGAGACGATGGAAGTCGAAGTGTTCCCCATCAATGGGGGTATGATCCACCTTAAAGTCACCGGTATGGATAACAACCCCCAGCGGTGTGGTAATGGCAACACAGCAACTATCTGCAATGGAGTGAGTATTGCGAATAAACTCCACCGAAAAAGAACGACCAATTTTTACACTTTCACGGGGAAGAACCGGTCGCAGTTCCGTGCGATCCGCAATCCCTGCTTCTTCTAATTTATTTTGCAATAGGGCAAGGGCCAGACGCGGCCCATAAATTACCGGAATGTCAAATTGTTTGAGATGATAAACAATGCCCCCAATATGATCTTCGTGACCATGGGTGACAATCATGCCCTTAATTTTATGTTGATTTTCCCGTAAATAGGTCATGTCTGGCAGGACAATATTTATGCCATGCATATCTTGGCTGGGAAAACCGAGTCCTGCATCGAGTAACATCATTTCATCTTGATATTCAAAGATGCAGGTATTTTTGCCAATTTCATGTAACCCGCCGAGCGGAATAATTTTGAGGTTTGCTTGTGAATCGTTTTTACTCATGAGTACACCTTCCTAATGAACACTTAAATATCGAACTTTAATGAATAACTAGCGGTTAGGGGGATAACTGTTTCCTTGATCCCCTAAAAGCATCAATAACCTTTAGTTTGGAAAGATAGGCAGTTAAATTAGGGATAAATTGGTTAAGACATCCTTTAATTTCCCTTCTAATTCGGGATTTAAACCCGATAAGGGCGATCGCAGCGGTCCCACGTTCCAACCTTGTAATCTTAACGCCGTTTTAATGGGAATGGGATTGGTTGATAAAAATAACGCTTTAAATAATGGGAACAATGTTAAATGAGTTTGTTGCGCTACTTGAACATTCCCTTTTTTGAACTCAGTAATCATCTGTTGCAGTTTGCCACCGACAAGGTGACTGGCCACACTAACCACACCATTGCCGCCAACTGCTAATAATGGTAAACAAAGGGGATCATCTCCTGCATAAATGCCAAAATTACGGGGAACGTTGGCACTAATTTGAGAGACTTGCTCTAAATCGCCACTCGCTTCTTTAATGGCAACAATGTTATCAATTTTTGAGAGTTTTGTAACAATTTCTGGCTCTAAATTCCGTCCTGTGCGACCGGGAATATTATAGAGCATCATCGGCAGCTCAGGAGTTGCCTGCGCGATCGCAGAAAAGTGTTGATATAAGCCATCTTGGGGTGGTTTATTGTAATAGGGAACGACTTGCAAAGTCCCATCTAAACCGAGTTTCGCTGCTTGTTTCGTTGCCGAAATTGCCTCTTGGGTCGAATTTGATCCCGTTCCTGCCATTATTTTAGCGCGATCGCCCACCGCTTTCTGTACCACTTGAAACAATTCATACTCTTCTTCCCAAGTTAAGGTAGGCGACTCCCCTGTTGTTCCACAGACGACAACCGTTTCTGTTCCGTGGGTCACTAAATAATCTGCTAACTGTTCCGCTACGGCATAATTCACTTCGCCTTCTGCTGTAAAAGGCGTTACCATTGCCGTTAGCACTTGTCCAAATTCTAGACTGGTCATGTTTACTCTCTTACATTTCCTTTAAACCGAAACGGTTGCTGATTGTTGAACCTTCAATAAATCATCTTTCACTAACAATTCAGCAATCTGTACCGCGTTTAATGCTGCTCCTTTACGAATTTGATCGCCACTCAACCACAACTCTAACCCACAAGGATGAGAAATGTCTTGGCGAATCCGTCCAACAAATACCTCATCTTTGCCAGTTGTTTCATTGGGCATGGGGAAATAATTATTTTCCCAATCCTCTTGTAAAATTAACCCTGGGGCTTGGGCAAGAACTTCTCTCGCTTGCCCCACAGGGAAGGGTTCAGCAAACTCCAAGTTAACTGTTTCACAATGGGCTCTTAACACGGGAACCCGCACACAAGTGGCACTAATCCGTAAATCGGGCGTGCCAAAAATCTTCCTTGTCTCTTTTACCATCTTCATTTCTTCTTGACAATAGCCCTGTTCTGTCAAGGAGGAATTGTGCGGGAAGACATTAAAGGCTAAGGGATAAGGAAACGCTTCCGTGGGCGGTGTTTCACCATTGAGAATGGCTTGAGCTTGGGCTTTTACTTCTTCCATCGCTTGCGCTCCCGCCCCAGAAGCCGATTGATAAGTGGCAACCAGCAAGCGTTGAATTGGTTGTACTTGATGGAGCGGATACACCGCCATCCCCATTAAAATCGTTGTACAATTGGGGTTCGCAATAATCCCTTGATGATGGGCTGCTGCTTGGGGATTAATTTCAGGAACGATTAAGGGCACGTTTTCTGCCATGCGAAAGGCACTGGAATTATCCACTAAAACCGCCCCCGCATCGACAATAGTTTGCGCCCATGCTTGACTGGTTGAACCCCCTGCCGAGGCTAACACTAAATCCACATCTGCAAAAGCCTGTTCACTGACTGCTTCTACCGTTAACGTTTCTCCCCGAAACGGAATTTCTTTCCCCGCCGAACGAGGGGAAGCCAGTAACTTCAATTCACTTGCAGGAAACGACCGTTGTTCTAACAGTTGAATTAACTCTTGTCCGACCGCACCTGTTGCTCCTAAAATCGCAACACGAATTCCTGATGACACAGGTTAAACCTCCACTTTATCTCTCACTAATTCTCGTTTTTCATAAAAGGTCATTTTATGATTAGAGAAAATATAAATGATTCTCGCAAATCTTATCAATGTTCTTTCTTAATAATGTACACTTTCTTTGGCAATGCTACAATAACCATTCGGACTTTGCCTGCGTCTGGTGATTTAACTCGTTAGACTAGCAAATGCCCCTGTGAACAATAACAATGATTTTAGTCACAGGTAAAATTTAATTCCAGTTGTAGAGAGTAAAGCTGATCTATGAAAGTCACCCAGGAAAAACTCCCCAGTAGTCAAATTGGTCTTGAAATTGAAATCCCCGGTGAAGAAACCAAACAAGCTTACGAAAAAGTCATTAAGGATTTAACCCGTTCTGCCAACATTCCTGGGTTTCGGAAAGGGAAAGTCCCTCGCCAGGTATTGGTGCAGCAATTTGGAAAAGAACGGTTAAAAGCAGCAGCCATTGAGGAGATCTTACAACCCTCTCTGGATAAAGCGATTGAGCAAGAATCCATTGAGGCGTTAGGCAATTATCAACTGCGCTCCTCTTTTGATGAATTAACACAAAAATATTCTCCAGGTGAACCCTTTACCTTCTCCGCTTCCGTCGATGTTCCCCCAGAAGTCAAACTGGGTGATTATAAAAACTTACAAGTTCAAGCAGAAGAAGTTAAAGCTGATCCCCAACAAGTAGAAGATCACCTGCAACAAAAGCAGGAAGAAGAAGCGACCCTTGCCCCGGTGGAAGATCGCGCTGCCCAAATGGGAGACACTGCCATCATTGATTATCAAGGGCGTTTAGCCAAAGAAGACGGTGAAGACGAACTCATTGAGGGAGCGCAAGGCACTGACTTTGAAGTCGAACTGGCTGAAGGCAAATTCATTGAAGGGATGGTGGAAGGCATTGTCGGGATGAGTCCTGGAGAAACTAAAGAAATTTCAGTTACCTTCCCAGAAGACTATTCCCGAGAAGATTTAGCAGGGCAAACGGCAATTTTTACAGTAACCCTAAAAGAATTAAAAGCCAAAGAGTTACCAGAACTCGATGATGAATTTGCGGAAGATGTTGGCGAATATTCGACCCTGGCAGAATGGCGAGACGCCTTAACGAAACAATTTGAAGATCAAGCCCAAGAGCAAACCAAAACCAATATTGAACAGGCAATTATCGATGCCCTGTTAGAACAAACGGAAATCGATTTGCCTGAAACCATGATTGAGCAGGAACTACAAACCATGCTCACTCAAACGGCCATGCAGATGGCCCAATATGGCATTGATGTGCGTCAAATGATGACTGAGGAAATGATTCAGCAAATGAAGGAACGATCGCGCCCTGATGCCATTGCTCGCGTCAAGCAAAATTTAACCTTACTGGAAATTGCTAAACAAGAGTCCATTGAACCCAGTGAAGAAGAAATTAACAATAAAAAACAAGAGGTTAGAGAACAACTGGATCAACAACAACAGGAGTATGATGAAGAGCAATTACAAGAACATGTAACCGACGATCTCCGTAAGGAAAAAACCCTAGAATGGTTGCGAGAACAAGCAGAAGTGGAATTAGTTCCTGAAGGCACGCTGCAATCGTCTGAGGATGAGGAATCCTCTGAGCAATCGCAAGAATCAACCGAAACCACCGAAGCCACTGTGGAAACTGAATAAGCCATAATAAGGAAAGATACAATTAACGCGATCGAGCTGCATACCTTTATGATTTACTCTCAAATGCCGTTTTCTGAGCCCAATAGTAAAACTTCTCATGGTGTCCGCTCTCAAACCGATAATGCGGTTGTTCCCATGGTGATTGAACAAGCGGGAATGGAAGAACGCGCCTTTGACCTTTATTCCCGCCTGTTGCGAGAGCGGATCATCTTTTTGGGAATGCCTGTGGATGACAAACTAGCCGATTCGGTGGTGGCGCAATTACTCTTTTTAGAAGCGGAAGACCCTGAAAAAGACATCCAGCTTTATATCAACTCCCCAGGGGGATCGGTTTATTCGGGATTAGCGATTTATGACACCATCCAGCAAATTCAGCCTGATGTGGCAACCATTTGTTATGGGCTGGCAGCTAGTATGGGAGCGTTTCTGTTAGCAGGAGGGGCTGCTGGCAAGCGCATGTCACTGAGCAATTCCCGCATTATGATTCACCAACCCCTTGGCGGCGCGCAAGGACAAGCAGCGGACATCGAAATTCAAGCACGGGAAATGTTGTATATGAAAAACACCCTTAATGAACTGTTGGCTTATCATACTGGACAATCTTTCGACCGCATTGCGGAGGATACCGACCGTGATTTCTATATGTCCGCTCAAGAAGCAGTAGAATACGGGTTAATTGACCAAGTAATTTCCTCGCAGACGCGTTCTCCCAAAGAAGTGGCTGCTAGTTAGACGATTTTCCCAGCAGACTCAGGTGTTAACTATGTCTAAATTCGACTCCCACTTAAAATGTTCGTTTTGTGGTAAATCCCAAGAACAAGTGCGTAAATTAATTGCCGGTCCGGGTGTCTATATTTGCAATGAGTGTGTGGATTTATGTAATGAAATTTTAGATGATGAGTTAATTGAAGCCTCATCATCACGCCCAGCTCAACCCGTTGCTACCACGCAACAGGAAAATCGGCAATCTCAAGGGGGTCAACTGTCCTTAAGTGAGATTCCCAAACCGAAAGAAATCAAAAATTATCTTGATGATTATGTCATTGGGCAAGATGAAGCCAAAAAAGTTTTATCCGTTGCCGTCTATAATCATTACAAACGCTTGAGTCTCTTAGATAACAAAGAACAAGAGCAAGGGGATGAGCAAGGGGTACAATTACAAAAGTCGAATATTTTATTAATTGGCCCCACCGGTTGTGGCAAAACCCTGTTGGCTCAAACCTTGGCAGAAATTTTAGAGGTTCCCTTTGCTGTTGCGGATGCCACCACTCTGACAGAAGCAGGTTATGTCGGAGAAGATGTGGAAAATATTTTACTGCGCTTACTACAAGTAGCTGACTCTGATATCGCCAAAGCGCAACGGGGCATTATTTACATTGATGAAATTGATAAAGTTGCCCGTAAAAGTGAAAATACCTCCATTACAAGGGATGTCTCAGGGGAAGGGGTGCAACAAGCTCTACTAAAAATGTTAGAAGGCACAGTCGCCAATGTTCCGCCGCAAGGGGGACGGAAGCATCCCTACCAAGATTGTATTGAAATTGACACCAGTAATATTCTATTTATTTGTGGTGGGGCGTTCGTGGGGTTAGAAAAAGTTGTGGAACAACGCATTGGCAAAAAATCCATTGGCTTTACCAATGGGGAACAAATAGAAACCACTAGCAAGGAACAACGCGCTGCCGATATTTTACAGTATCTCCAACCTGATGACTTTATTAAGTTTGGCATGATTCCCGAATTTGTAGGGCGGATTCCGGTTTCTGCGGTAATTGAACCCTTGGATGAAGAGGCTTTGATTTCGATTTTAACCAAACCCCGCAATGCCCTGATTAAACAGTATCAGAAACTGTTGGGAATGGATAATATTGAACTGGAATTTACCACCGAAGCCCTACGCGCGATCGCGCAAGAAGCCAATCGACGGAAAACAGGGGCAAGAGCCTTACGCGGGATTATTGAAGAAATCATGCTTGATGTCATGTATGATTTACCCTCCCGTGAAGATGTTGGTTACTGTCAAATTACGAAAGAAATGGTGGAAAAACGCTCCACAGCAGAATTGTTACTCCATCCCTCTTCCTTACCAAAACCCGAATCGGCATAGGCAATGATGAGGCATCTCCCCTTTTAGTTAGACGTTAATTTTTTTTAACTAAAGTTAACATAGATAGAGACCACTCTTCCCAGTGCTGTTAATTGGCGATTTGGGAATTCCTAACCTCCCTTAAATCAAAAAAATAGCCCGCGATGGCTATCAAGAGGTTAAAATATTTAATATCATAACCTTTTATTTCACTTCGTTAGTATTGGACAGTTTGAACCTGGTTGAGGTTGATTCAGAGGAAACTATGTTACACCTACTCTACATCATTGCTTTTACCGTCATTGCCTTTTTTGCCGTTACTAATTTAATTCGCAGTTTAATCAATGTGGGAATGGAATCCCAGAAAATGGGTCACAATTGGAATCGTGGCAGTAATGCTAATGCTGGTGTGACCTCTGGGAAAACCCTGAGCCATCCGGAATTGTTAGATGAACAAGGAAAACCGATTAATGAACCGCTGTTAGTCATGCGCTCGGTTAATGTTGATGATGCTCGACAAAAACTGGATGTCTTATATAATGACTCTCCTGGCAATAGTAGTCAGGACGAACAAAAAGAATAACAGCAATCACGATAATGTTAAGCAACTGTGATTATCACTAATGTTGTGATATTGGAGCTTATTGTATTCACTAAACTGCTCAAAAAAGGCTCTCATTTGCGGTGGAAATTGGGGAAACGAAAAAACAGCGTCCCCTTGTGCAATGTCTGCCCAAAAATAACGTAAATCAGGAATAAATTTTTCTGCCTCCTCGGAGGGAATATTCAGAGGAGGTTCCGTTAATAATTTCATCATAAAGGGATCAGCGCGATTTGCCATCCATTCTCGAGAAAATGCTAATAAATTGTCCCATCCTGGAATGGTTTTAACCCAATGAGATTGGACATTTAATGCCACTTGATTGTCAGCATTACGATTGACATCAATGACTCGATAAGCATGGGGATAACTTACTAATGAACCGGTGGTAATTTCATACAAATTCCCTTCTTGAGCGATGTCTTGAATATGAAGATGACCTGTTAAAATTAAGCGAACCCCATATTGCTTTAATAGTTGTTTTAACCGTTCGGCGTTATCCAGCATATAACGACGGGAAAGGGCATGATCCGCTTGCCCCGGAAAATGCTCAATAACATTATGATGTACCATCACTATGACAAACTGATCTTGTATTGTGGGTAATACATTTTCTAACCAGTGAAGTTGTTCTTCATCCAGACAACCTATTTGTTCCCCCTGTTCATTAAAAATATTGGAATTAAGCCCAATTAATTGCACGCCTGGAAATAACTGTTTAGTGTAATAAAGTTGATCAGTTTGGTGATAACCACAATGGGAATAATAATCAGAAAATTGTTGATAAGTAATCGCAGGATTTTTCCCAGGATTGTTACCTGATAAAGTTGGAAAGTCATGATTTCCTGGAATGACATAAACTGGAAAGGGAAGCGTTTGCAAATAATCCGCTAACCATTGATGATTTTCGGGTTCACCATCTTGGGTTAAGTCTCCTGGGAGTAATAAAAAATCAATATCTAGGGTTTTTAAGTGCTCAATAACTTGCTTAAAACTGGGAATGCTAACTTCAACTAAATGAAACCGTTTTGGGTGATGAAAAATCGTTTCCTCTAAAGCAATATGAAGGTCACTTGCGATCGCGAAGCGGAAATTTAAACTCATGACATTTATTAGCTAATGATTCGTACCCAACCAGTTTATCTCAAACAAGCTTGAAATGCGGTCTCTGGGAAATTTTCCGTCATGGGTAGCTTCCAGTTAAAACGCGATCGCGATCAGCGCGATCAGAGCGGATGAAATTAATTTCAGTGGAGCTAAGCGGACTCGAACCGCTGACCCCCTCAATGCCATTGAGGTGCTCTACCAACTGAGCTATAGCCCCAAGTATTGCTTTCCTAATACTCGCCTATAAAAACGCCAATTGTCAAGGGGAATCCAGAAAAAAGTCATGTTAACCCCAATATCCTAAACAATTTCCCATCATGACACAAGAAACTAATAAAGCTGCTGCTGACATCGCCACTAATGTACCAGCTAACATCAGGGAAAATTCTTGGGATTGAACACCTGATTGCATTAAATGAAGGGACCAGGCAACAATAGCCATGTCAAAAATGAGAATAAAAAGTAACATAGTTAATAAAAAGTAATATTATCACTTCTATCTTAATATATCATTGTCCAAGTCAGCCCTTGTTTAATCAACCATTTTCAGGGTTAAGTCATACGAACGGGAATGCCCTGTTGCTGCATATAAGTTTTAATGTCCGCTACTGTCAGTTGTTGATAATGAAGCAAGGAGGCAAGAAGGGCTGCTTCCGCTTTCGCTTCCGTAAACGCATCACCAATATGTTGCACCGTTCCTGCCCCACCCGAGGCAATGACGGGAATAGTTACTGCTTCACTGATTGCCCGCGTTAACGTAATGTCATAACCAGCTTGGGTACCATCGGCATCCATACTGGTAACCAGTAATTCCCCTGCCCCGCGTTCTTCCATTTCTTTTGCCCACGCGATCGCGTCGAGTCCAGTATTTTTGCGTCCCCCACTGACATAGACATCCCAGCCCGGATGATCTGGGGTTTCTCTGCGACGAGCATCAATGGCAACCACAATGGACTGTTTTCCCACGCGGGCACTGGCTTGGTTAATTAAGTCGGGATTGCGGACAGCGCCTGAATTAATACTCACTTTATCCGCTCCTGCTCTTAACAAATTTTTAATGTGTTCTAAGGATTGGATGCCACCACCAACGGTGAGGGGAATAAAGACTTGTTCAGCGGTTTTACGGACCACATCCAAGATAATATCCCGTTTTTCATGAGTAGCGGTAATATCCAAAAAGACGAGTTCATCAGCTCCCGCAGCATCATACACTTGGGCTAATTCCACTGGATTACCGGCATCTCGAAGATTAACAAAATTAACGCCTTTCACGACTCGACCAGCGTTAACATCGAGACAAGGTAAAATGCGTTTAGCTAAAACCATTGCAGTCCTTCCTAATTGGTAACTATTAATCTATGGCGATCAAACGCTCCTCTGGTAAAGGAAAATCGAATCGTTCATCGCAAGGGGAGAAGCAACAACGAAACGAGTTGTTACAGAGTCAAGCCACTACTGAGGAAGCTAGCAGTAGTGAAGATTCCCTGCGCCCGCAACGCCTTGCTGATTATATCGGACAAAAAGAGTTAAAAACAGTCTTAGAGATTGCCATTACGGCAGCTAAACAACGGGGGGAAGCCATGGATCATTTGCTATTGTATGGTCCCCCTGGCTTAGGTAAAACCACTATCTCCCTAATTTTAGCAGCGGAAATGGGCGTGCAGTGTAAAATTACTGCAGCCCCTGCCTTAGAACGGCCGCGAGATATTAGTGGTGTGCTAGTGAATTTAAATCCAGGGGATGTTTTATTTATTGATGAAATTCATCGCCTCACTCGGATAACCGAGGAATTATTATATCCTGCCATGGAAGATGGTCGATTGGATATTACGGTGGGGAAAGGACAAAGTGCTAAAACCCGAAGTATTCCCCTTGCACCGTTTACGTTAGTAGGCGCAACTACCCGCATCGGATCATTAACCTCTCCCCTGCGCGATCGCTTTGGGATGATTCAACGATTACAATTTTATGAAATTGATGAGTTAACTGAAATTATCTTACGAACGGCAAAGGTATTAGAAACCGACATTGTTACCGAAGGAGCGGTGGAAATTGCGCAGCGATCGCGCGGTACGCCTCGCATCGCCAATCGCCTACTGAAACGCGTTCGAGACTACACCCAAGTCAAGGAATTAGGAACCATTACCCAAGCCACGGCGGCAGAAGCCCTAGAATTATTCCAAGTGGATAAAATGGGCTTAGATTGGACAGATCGCCTCATTCTCACTACCATGATTGATCAATTTCATGGGGGACCAGTGGGCTTAGATGCAGTGGCAGCAGCAACGGGAGAAGATGCCCTTACCATTGAAGATGTTTACGAGCCCTACTTATTACAAATTGGCTTTATACAGCGCACCCATAGAGGACGAATGGTAACGGAAAAAGCGATGGAACATTTAGGGTATTAATTGGGGTATAAGATGCACTGCATTATGATAGGATAGCTTGCCGGCTTGCCATACACTGATGGGGTAAAAGGAAACCATTAAAACGAATGGGGAACCCAGCAAGAAATTGCAGGATAGCCAAACCAGTAAATTTAAAGAGAAAAAAAAAATGATTACCGTTGCGCTACCAAAAGGGGCTTTATTAGAGGAGAGTATCCGTTTATTCCAACAAATTGGTCTTGATTTTAGTGCCCTCAATGATCCCAATAATCGTTCCCTGCAAATTGTTGATCCCACTAACACAGCAAGGGCATTGTTAGTGCGAGCATTAGATGTTCCCGTTTATGTGGAATATGGCCAAGCCCAAATGGGCATTGTGGGCTATGATGTTTTGCGAGAAAAAGGGCCTAAAGTTGCTGATTTAGAGGATTTAGGATTTGGGTATTGTCGCCTTTCTGTTGCCGTTAAAGCGGATAGTGGCTATCAGCGATCGCTGGATTTACCAGCCCATGCCCGAGTTGCCTCAAAATTTGTTCACTGTGCCCGAGAACATTTTCATGAATTAGACCTCCCTGTGGAAATTGTTTCCCTTTATGGTTCAGTGGAATTAGGGCCGATTACTGGCATGTCAGAAGCGATTGTGGATTTAGTCTCCACAGGGCGGACGTTACGGGAAAATGGATTAGTGGAAATTGAACGACTGTTTGAAAGTACCGCTCACCTCATTGCCAATCCTTTAAGCTACCGTCTCAATCGCGGGAATATTGCTCACTATTGTCAGGCAATCCGAGAAACGCTACAAACACAACCTGAAACGGCTGTAGTCAGCTAACTGATAGGACAGTGGTAACGGTTAACAAGGAGTGAGATTGTTTTATTACCAAGATCGACAACTGAGACAAATTGCTTGGCAAATATTAGAAACCGTTTGGCAGAATTTTCCGGAATTAGATGCCAAACAAATCGCTTTAACATGGTTAGTCTATGATTCGACTTTGCGAGGATTTCATTATCGCGGCGGACAGATTTTTTATCCTGCCAGTATTGTCAAATTATTCTATCTGGTAACCATCCAAGAATGGTTAAAACGAGGGATTATTCTCTCTTCTCCCGAGCGCGATCGCGCCATCCATGATATGATTGTCGATTCTAGTAATGATGCCACTAGTTTAGTGGTAGATGTCTTAACCGGAACCACCAGTGGCCCAGAGTTATCCCGTAATGCTTTTCTAACTTGGCAATCACAACGAAATTTAGTGAACCGTTATTTTCAATCGTTACGTTGGAAAGAATTAGAACCGATTAACGTTAATCAAAAAACATGGGGAGATGGTCCTTATGGGCGGGAACGAGCATTTGTGGGAGAATCTTTCCAGAATCGTAATCGGCTAACCAGCAATGCCGTTGCAAGACTATTTCATCATATTATTATGGGGGATATGGTTTCTGTTGCGCGATCGCAAGCCATGATGGATTTACTCTCTCGCCAGTTACCCCCTCCTGCCACTCTCGAAATGGGAGAAGAAAATCAAATTACAGGCTTTTTGGGAGAAGCACTCCCTTCTGAGGCAAAATTATGGTCAAAAGCGGGTTGGACAAGTGAAGTTCGCCATGACAGCGCTTATATTGAAGTTCCCAATGTTGCCCCCTATTTGCTAGTTGTCTTCACAAAACGTTCTCCATCCCCCCCAAACCGTGAGTTATTACCATTTATTTCTCAACAATTTTTAGAGGCTGTTCGATTAAATTTCTAATTTTGCGATCGCGCTTCCGATTCTAATACGAATTGATTTTTGTTATATGACAACAACACCACACACCTTAACCATTCGAGATCAATCTTTTGTTTGGGGGAAACAAACCTATTTAATGGGGGTTTTAAATATTACGCCTGATAGTTTTAGTGATGGGGGAGATTATAATCAGTTAGATGCTGCTCTAAATCGGGCACGAGACTTTGTCACCGCTGGGGCTGATATTTTAGATGTCGGGGGGCAATCCACTCGTCCTGGGGCAAAACCCATTGCACTGGAAACAGAACTAGAGCGGGTTATTCCCATTATTAAAGCGATTCGTAAAGAATTAAATGTTCCGATCTCGGTGGATACCACTCGATCCGCGATCGCGCAACAAGCCATTGCAGCCGGGGCGGATTTGGTTAATGATATCTCTGGGGGTCGGTTTGACCCAGAAATGTTACCCACAGTGGCAGAGTTGGGGATTCCTATCGTGTTAATGCACATTCGGGGAACCCCAGAAACCATGCAGCAGTTAACGGATTATGACGATTTGATCGGGGAGATTTATGAAGTTTTGCAAGAGCGCATTCGTGTCGCACAACAAGCAGGAATTGCGCGATCGCGCATTATTATTGATCCTGGCATTGGCTTTGGAAAAACCCCGGAGCAAAATTTAGAGCTGCTACGGAATCTCAGTGAGTTTCAATCCTTACAAGTTCCGCTTTTAGTAGGAACCTCTCGCAAACGCTTTATTGGAACAATCTTAAATCAAAGTGATCCCAAAAAACGCGTCTGGGGAACCGCTGCGACTTGTTGTGGCGCGATCGCGCAAGGGGCTGATATCCTGCGAGTACATGATGTTGCAGAAATGAAAGATGTCTGTCAAGTAGCAGATGCCATTTGGCGGAATTAAATTTAAATTAAAAATTACAAGTTTGTAACATATTTTACAGAAATAAAAATTATAATTAGAAATGTAAACTCGGCAGTAGCAAAGAATCCCTTGATTGAGTCTTAATGCTGCGCTGTTTTCTAACAGTCAAATAAGGAGAAACCATGAAATTAACTTATCGTGGCATTAACTACGAACCAGACACCACCTTCATTGATGTAACAGAAGGAGAAGTTGCAGGAACCTTTAGAGGACAACCTTGGCATTATCACTATCCTCGCCATATTCCAAAACCACAACCGAAACGCTCCTTAAAGTATCGAGGAGTAAGCTATAACAAGTGTGTAGCAACCCCACCCACTCAATCTAGACAGCTTCCCATTGAAGTTGAACAGGATCATTTGCAAGCTCCCATTTATGCCAGTACAGAAACCACTGTCGAACCTGCTCATTTAGACAATATCCGTCGCAACTTAGAACGTCGTATCTCAGTAGCGAAACAGCAAGGTAATGAAGAATTAGTTGCCATGCTAGAGCAGGAATTCCAAGAACTGGCAATTCATTAGCCAGAACACTGGAGGGTGCATATTCATTGCTGCACCCTACCAGAAACGTGTTAGAGGGAAGCCATTACTTCCTCTGCTGCTTCGAGGGTTTTATCAATATCCTCTTCACTGTGAGCCAAAGAAGTAAAGGCAGCTTCAAATTGCGAAGGTGCCAGATAAATGCCTCGCTCTAACATACCACGGTGATAGCGGGCGAATTTATCCACATCAGAGGTTTTGGCATCATCAAAGTTGTGAATGGGACGGTCAGTAAAAAAGACACCAAACATGGCGCTAATTTGACCAATTTGAACGGCATGACCGTGTTTTTGAGCAATTTCTTTTAAGCCATTGGTTAGCTTTTGGGTTCTTTGTTCCAGTTGCTCATAAACCCCAGGACGCTGCAATAACTCTAGGGTTTTAATGCCGGCAGTCATTGCCAAAGGATTCCCAGATAACGTTCCAGACTGATACATGGGACCGGCAGGAGCAATCATTTCCATAATTTCTTTGCTTGCTCCCAAGGCTCCCACAGGTAAGCCACCGCCAATAATTTTACCTAAGGTGGTAACATCGGGGGTAATGCCAAACCGTTCTTGGGCACCACCATAGGCAATGCGGAAGCCTGTCATTACTTCATCAAAGGCTAGTAACGCTCCATATTCTTTCGTAATTTCGCGTAACCCTTCTAAAAAGCCAGCATCAGGGGCAATAAAACCAGAATTGCCTACCACTGGCTCTAACATAATCCCAGCAATGTCGTTGCCATGTTCTTCAAAGAGTTTTTTCACAGCCTCTAAATCATTATAGGGAGCCGTGAGGGTACTACTGGTTGTGGATTTGGGAACGCCTGGGGAATCAGGAAGTCCTAAAGTTGCCACCCCTGAACCAGCTTGCACCAATAGCATATCGGCATGGCCGTGATAGTTGCCTTGAAACTTAACAATTTTATCACGACCGGTATAAGCCCGCATTACTCGTAACGCTGTCATGCAGGCTTCCGTACCGGAATTAACAAAGCGCACCATTTCAATGCTGGGAACGGCATTGATGACCATCTCTGCCAGAAGATTTTCCTGTACCGAGGGGGTGCCAAAGCTAGTGCCTTTATTAAGTGCTTCATGGAGAGCATTGATGACTTCAGGATGGGCGTGACCACAAATGGCAGGGCCCCAAGTTCCTACATAGTCAATGTATTCGTTGCCATCGACATCCCAAGCACGAGAGCCTTCTACTTTATCAAAGACAATGGGTTGCCCGTTGATCGATTTAAAGGCACGAACGGGGGAGTTAACGCCGCCAGGCATTAATTTTTGGGCAGTGCTAAATATTTCTTCTGATTGGGTCGTTTTAAATGCAGTTTGTGAGGTCAAGGTATGACTCCTTATTAATCACTCTATAGCAGTAACAGAAAATTTTGACACTCCCAGTTCCTAAAAGCAAGGGGAGTTTTGGTTAACCAAGCCTTGTTTGGCAGACGATTCTGCTTTCGCTGACTGGTAATCGTTGCTACCAACCAAAGTATAGGCAAAATCTCGGCAAGCGTAACTCTCGACTGCCTCACCGTAGCCAGACCTAATTTCAAAATATTACCCGCAGCGATGGGTTCTAGTTTATTTTTATCCTAATCAAATGCTAGGTTTCATGGGTTTGCAGTAAAGAAAATTTAATTTATTTTGAGGAATTACGAATCGTATGTAAAGTAATGTTAAGAACTTGATATATTTTTTTATCAAATTATGTCAAATTCGGTGAAATTCCTCGCTTAGCAAGGCAATTTCTGATACAAAAAACAAATGGGCACGGCTTAAAGCAAGATAGCATTGATTTCCATTATTTGCCCTACCGTCAGTGCTGAAGAAGTGATTGCTCATTGAAGGAGAAAGTCTGAATGTTCACACAGGTCAAGTCCACCATTCGCCACATCGAACCGGATCATCTCAATGGTCGTTCCCTGATTAAGGTGGTCTATGTCGTGCTTGAGCCTCAATACCAAAGTGCACTAACCGCAGCAGTACGCTCGATTAATGCTAATAACTCGGAAATTGCTATTGACATTAGCGGTTATTTGATTGAAGAACTCCGTGATTCGGACAATTATGAACAATTTAAGGAAGATGTGGCTCAAGCCAACTTGTTTATTGGCTCCTTAATTTTCATTGAAGATTTAGCGGAAAAAGTCGTTGAAGCGGTTCAACCTTGCCGGGATCAACTGGATGCAGCGATTGTTTTCCCCTCCATGCCTCAAGTGATGCGCCTCAATAAATTAGGCAGTTTCTCCATGGCGCAGCTGGGGCAAAGCAAAAGCGCGATCGCGCAGTTTATGAAAAAACGCAAGGACAAGCAGGGGGCCTCGTTTCAAGATGGGATGTTAAAACTCCTGCAAACCTTGCCGAAAGTTCTAAAATATTTACCGTTAGATAAAGCCCAAGATGCCCGCAACTTCATGTTGTCGTTCCAGTATTGGCTAGGAGGGTCTCCTGATAATTTGGAAAACTTCCTGCTGATGCTGACGGATAAATATATTCTGAAAAAAGAAAATGCGGATGAGATAACTTATTCTGATCCCGTCGTTTATCCCGATATGGGGATTTGGCATCCCCTCGCTCCGAAAATGTTTGAGGATGTCAAAGAGTATCTGAACTGGTATAACAGTCGCACCGATATTAAAGATGATTTAAAAGATCCCCTCACGCCCTGTATTGGCTTAGTATTACAACGGACTCACCTCATCACTGGTGATGATGCCCATTATGTGGCTGTGGTTTCGGAACTGGAAGCCATGGGGGCACGAGTCATTCCCATTTTTGCAGGGGGATTAGACTTTTCAAAACCAGTAGATGAATTTTTCTGGGATAGTGCTACTGAAGGGGTCGAATCCTTACCCATTGTCGATGCGGTGGTCTCTTTAACAGGATTTGCCCTAGTTGGGGGGCCGGCAAGACAAGACCATCCCAAAGCAATTGAGTCACTGCAACGGCTGAATCGTCCCTACATGGTTGCCCTCCCTCTGGTGTTCCAAACCACTGAGGAATGGGAAGACAGTGATTTAGGGTTACACCCAGTTCAAGTGGCGTTACAAGTTGCCATTCCAGAACTTGACGGGGCAATTGAACCCATTATTCTCTCGGGTCGCGATGGGGCAACTGGTCGCGCGATCGCGCTACAAGATCGAGTGGAATCAGTCGCCCAACGGGCTCTAAACTGGGCAAAACTCCGTCGCAAGCCCAAACTCGACAAGAAAATTGCTATCACCATCTTTAGTTTCCCACCGGACAAAGGGAATGTGGGCACTGCTGCCTATCTAGATGTTTTCAGTAGCATCTACGAAGTCTTACAAGCACTGCGCAACAACGGCTATGATGTGGAGTTACCCGAGTCCCCGGAAAAACTCATGGAATTGGTACTCCACGATGCCCAAGCGCAATATGCCAGTCCCGAGTTAAATATTGCTTATCGGATGTCGGTGCCAGAATACGAACGACTCACTCCCTATTCAGAACGACTCCATGAAAACTGGGGTCCGCCACCAGGAGAACTCAATAGCGACGGTGAAAACTTACTCATCTACGGTAAGCACTTTGGCAACGTCTTCATTGGCGTGCAACCCACCTTTGGCTATGAAGGCGATCCCATGCGTCTGTTGTTCTCCCAGTCTGCTTCTCCTCACCATGGTTTTGCAGCCTACTATACCTACTTAGAAAAAGTCTGGGGGGCAGATGCCGTGTTGCACTTTGGTACCCACGGTTCCCTAGAGTTCATGCCCGGAAAACAAATGGGCATGTCTGGCGACTGTTATCCCGACAGTCTCATCGGCAGCATTCCCAACCTCTACTACTACGCGGCGAATAACCCTAGCGAAGCCACCATTGCCAAACGTCGCAGTTATGCCCAAACCATTTCCTACCTTACCCCGCCAGCAGAAAACGCCGGACTTTATAAGGGGTTAGAGGAATTGCAAAACCTAATTGGGTCTTACCAAAACCTAAAAGATAACGGTCGCGCCACCCAAATCGTGAATAGCATCATGGATCAAGCTCGGTTGGTGAACCTGGATAAAGATGTCACCATTCCGGATAAAGATGCCAGTGAAATGGACCAACAGGAGCGCGATCAGCTTGTTGGCTTGCTATACAAGGAACTAATGGACATTTCCTCTCGGCTGCTTCCTTGTGGCTTGCACGTGGTTGGCAAACCCCCAACGTCTGAAGAAGCCATTGCTACCTTGGTTAACATTGCCTCCCTGGATCGTGAAGAAGAAGAAATTGATGGATTGCCCCGGATCATTGCCGAAAGTATCGGACGGGATATTGACGAAATTTATCGCAACAATAACAAAGGCGTTTTAGCCGATGTCCAACTGTTGCAAGATATCAACCGGGGAGTACAAGATGCAGTAGCAGCCTTAGTTCGTGCCCAAGCCGATGCCAACGGCCGCGTTTCTCAAGTTTCCAAACTCAACTTCTTCAACATGGGCAAGAAAGAACCTTGGGTCCAAACCTTGCATGATCTCGGTTATACCAAGGTTGATCGGGAGAAAATGAAGCCCTTGTTTGACTATCTGGAGTATTGCTTAGAACAAGTGATTGCCGATAATGAACTCGGTTCCTTGTTACGGGGATTAGAAGGGGAATATATTAAGCCCGGACCCGGTGGCGACCCCATTCGCAATCCCAATGTCTTACCCACCGGCAAAAATATTCACGCCTTAGATCCGCAAGCGATTCCGACAGCAGCAGCGGTTAAATCGGCAGAATTAGTAGTTGACCAACTGCTGGATCGCCACCGCGCCGAAAATGGCGGAGAATTGCCCGAAACCATTGCCTCGGTGCTTTGGGGAACCGATAACATCAAGACTTATGGCGAATCTCTGGCGCAAATTCTCTGTTTAATTGGTGCCAAACCGGTTCCTGACTCCTTGGGACGGATCAACAAGGTAAACTTAATTCCCCTAGAAGAACTGGGTCGTCCTCGTATTGATGTGGTCGTTACCTGTTCTGGTGTCTTCCGTGACTTGTTCATTAATCAAATGTCGTTATTAGACCAAGCAGTGAAAATGGCAGCGGAAGCTGACGAACCGGAAGAATGGAACTTTGTCCGGAAACACGCCAGACAACAAGCCGAAGAAAACGGCATTAACCTCCGTCAAGCAGCGACTCGGATTTTCTCCAATGCCTCGGGCTCCTATGCCTCCAACGTCAACTTAGCGGTGGAAAACAGTTCTTGGGAAGATGAGTCTGAGTTGCGGGAAATGTTCCTCAAACGGAAATCATTTGCCTTTGATTCCGATAATCCCGGCATTATGAAAGAAAATCGGAATATCTTTGAATCTTCCCTGAAAACGGCTGATGTTACCTATCAAAACTTAGATTCCTCTGAAATCAGTCTCAGCGACGTTTCCCACTATTTCGATTCTGACCCCACCAAAGTCGTCAGCGATCTGCGTCAAGATGGTAAGAAACCAGCTTCTTACATTGCCGATACCACCACAGCCAACGCGCAAGTGCGTAGCTTATCGGAAACTGTCCGCCTCGATGCACGGACGAAAATGCTCAACCCCAAATGGTATGAAGGAATGCTAAGCCATGGTTATGAAGGGGTTCGTGAATTATCCAAGCGTCTGGTCAATACCATGGGTTGGAGTGCCACTGCAGGCGCTGTGGATAACTGGGTCTATGAAGACGCCAACGATACCTTCATCAAAGACAAAGAAATGCAGGAGCGGTTACTCAATCTTAATCCCAACTCCTTCCGCAAAATGGTGACCACCTTGTTGGAAGCCAACGGACGAGGCTATTGGGAAACCAGTGAAGAAAACCTAGAACGGTTGCGTGAATTGTACCAAGAAGCAGAAGACCGCATTGAAGGAGTGGAATAGTTAAATTTAAACTGTCATTTCTAACTAGGGTGGGTACTTGCCCACCCGAGTTTTGTGTTGAAAGCAAAAACGAATCACAACAATGGCAAACGTTCAACTGCAACAAGTGTCCTGCCGTTACGGAACAACCAGTGCAATTGAAGATATTTCCTTTGAAGTAGAAGACGGACAATTTTGTGTGTTAGTGGGGCCATCCGGATGTGGCAAATCCACGCTATTGCGAACCATTGCAGGATTAGAAGCGGTTAGTGAGGGCAAAATTTACTTTAATGATTGCCTTGTGAATCAGATACCAGCGCGGGAAAGAGATGTGGCGATGGTGTTTCAAAATTATGCCTTATATCCCCACATGACCGTTGCCGAAAATCTTGGCTTTGGCTTAAAAATGCGCAAAATCCAACGTAAGGAAATTGAACAGCGTGTTCACACCCTTGCCCAATCCTTGGGGATTTCTCACTTACTGCAACGAAAACCCAAACAACTGTCTGGTGGACAACAACAACGAGTTGCCCTTGGACGTGCCATTATTCGACAACCGCAAGCCTTTTTATTAGATGAACCCCTTTCTAATTTAGATGCCCAACTGCGAGAAGAAACCCGCGCCGAACTTAAGCGTCTCCATCAAGAATTTGGCATTACAACCATCTATGTCACCCACGATCAAGGGGAGGCAATGACCTTAGCGGATCAGTTGGTGGTTCTATATGATGGAAAAATTCAACAAATTGGTTCCCCGAAAGCGGTTTATACCAATCCTGCTAATCGTATGGTCGCAGGCTTTTTAGGAAGTCCTCCCATGAATTTAGTACATGGCAAATATCAAAATGGAACCTTATATTTGGGGGAACAAACCCTTCCTGT
>JAHEOB010000103.1 GCA_018610095.1 Halothece sp. MAG | reverse complement strand
GCAGATGTTTATCCCATTGAAGGCGATTTATGGCAATTTCAACATTGGCTGGATACCCAAGCATGGCGAAGTCGCGCTTTAGGCTACGGCGCTCCTCGGGGCTTTGTTCACTTAGATATGCGCAATTCACCGATTCGGTGGAACTATTAATGATATTAGGTAAGGCGTTATGGTTAGTTGCATCAGGATGCAATTACTCATCAATGGGGTGATGATGGTAGGTGTAACCCCTCTAACCGTTATGGTTTTCTCCTTAGAAAAGGAGGAGAGGTTAGTTCCTCTATTGGCAAATGGTCTTTTAAAAGCACCTGATCTGACAGATGAAGAACTTCAGGAAGGAAACTTTAAAAATGCGGAACTTAGGGGAATGCAACTGATCGATACCGATCTAAGTGGCGCTAACCTGAAAAATGCTGATCTGAAAGGGGCACAATTGATCAATGCGAATTTAAGCGATGCGAATTTAAAAAATGCCGACTTGAGAAATGTTCCTTTCATTGATGCAAATTTAAAAAACGCCAATCTAAATCATGCTAATTTGCAAGGGGCAGATTTTAGAGATGCTAATTTGACAAACGCTAATTTAAAAACAAAACAAGTTCAACAAGCTAGGTTTTGTCATACAATTATGCCAGACGGTAACGTTAATAATGACGACTGTTAATTGCAGCAAAGAATAAGTTATCGTTGTTGAACTCTGTCCTCGGCAAGTGTGGTGAATTTTTTATATAAACTGGTTAAGCGATGGATATTACTACTGCCTTCAGAGAGTAAAGCAGCTGTTAATAAAATATCAACTGTATTAAAAAGGGATAATTGCCAATGGGTTAAATCAGGCTCCACGACTAAGGGTTGGATGATTCTCACGCCGCCTAGGCCAACTAAACATCCCACGCTTAATCCAAATAAATTACACCAGACTTTGGTTCGGTTACGATGATAAAGTAATTCCTTTTCTTTGTCGCTTAGTTCTTGTTCTTCATTTTCAAGTTTAGCTTTAATCGTTTCTATCTCTTTTTGAATTCTCGCTTTTTTATCTTGGCGAAAATTACTAATAAATATTTCTGATAAGGATTCAATTGCAACTGAAGCAAAAATTAACACCGTAAATTGACTTGCAATATTTAATTCTTCAAAGGGTTTCCAGGTGACAATTTGCTCAAAATCAAATAATAGATTAAGTAATAAAATAAATATTATAATAGCAATGGTAACAGTAAAGGGCTTAACTCTTAACATATCCATTCTTTGCATCATTAAATCAAGAATTATCTGCTAGAAATACTACTAATTATAGCAGCGAATTGCGCCCTAAAAAAATACAGACTCCCCCATTCAAAGCCCAAACAAATAGAAGCGCGATCGCGCAACCTTGTTATAGCGCAAAGCGTTTAAGGAGGAGGAGGTCAAGTTGAAAACGTTAGAAATGAGGTGGTTTAAGCAAGGAACAATTCCCTCAAATATTCGCCAATGGTTTAATAACGATTGCCCAGGAAACTTATTAGAAGAGCTAGATTCCCGCACTGATTGGTATTTCCAACCCATCGCCCCCTGTGATTATCTCAATATTAAATTACGGGAGGGGCGACTAGAGATCAAATGGCGACAAGCCCAATTAGCGGAAATTGATTGCGGGTGGCAAGGAACGGTGGAACAATGGGTAAAGTGGTTATGTCAGCAAGATAGTATCCAAGGGATTGGGGATGAAAAAGGGAGTCTAGAAAACACACCTTGGGTGGCGGTGGAAAAAACGCGATCGCAGCGTCAATTTGTTTTATCTCTAGATACTTTCTGTAACTTAGAATTAACCCAATTGCGAGTTCAGGATCAATACTGGTGGAGTATTGGCTTAGAAAGTACAGGCGACTTAGACAGTTTACACGCGATCGCGCTGCAAGTTAGTGAAACCTATCCTGAGACGCTTACTGGCGAGGAGGCGTTTGCCTATCCGCATTGGTTATCCCGAAAATTGAGTTAACCCCCATAGCATCAAAGGGAGCGTGATAAAACTTAAGACAGTGGAGAGTAGTACGGTTCGAGCTGCCCGAGAGGCGTCTCCACCAAATTCATCAGCCATTAACACGGTATTAACTGCTGCTGGCATGGCGGTTTGCATCACTAAAACCTTAAGCTCAACCTCTTCTAAAGCGAAGATGATTCCAATCCCAAAAGCAATGATGGGTGCCACCAATAATCGTAAACTGGAAGCAAACAATTCATAGATTCCTAAACGAAACGGTGTTGTGGTTAATTGCATTCCCAAAATTAATAATGCTAGAGGAATCGAAGCGTTTCCCAATTGTTCAATTCCCACATCGATTCGATAAGGAAATTCAAACTGTAATAGGCGTAAACCTAAGCCCACAAAAATAGACCAAAATAAAGGTAATTTGATCATCAACTGAAAACCGTAGCGCCAATTTCCCCCTTTAAGAATGGCAGGCGTAACACCAAATAACAACACTGCTGAAATGATTAAACAAATAATTGCCCGTTCTAATCCTGCTTCTCCAAAAGCAAAGCGATTAACAGGTAATCCTAAATTGCCAACATTACCAAAAATGGTGGTAACAAAAAGCGTGTTGCCAACTGAGTCAGAGAGTTGCTTCCATTCCTTCATTAGCAACACCAATAAAGCCAAAATTCCAGAGGTTACAACAAATGCAGCAACAAGCGTTGTTGCTCCCTCTAGCGAAACCTTAGTCTGATAGAGGTTGTCAATAACTAATGCTGGAATGAGAACGTATAGTGTTAGCTTAGATAAGGTTTGTTGGTCTAAAGATAAAGTGTTTTTAACAACAACACCAATAACAATAATGATTGCAACTGGAACAATGGCGGGAAGCAGAACGGTCATGAATGATGAATCGAAAAACCTTGATTATCACTGCTAGCTAACCCCGATTTTAGCGTTGTCATTCCAAGTGCCGATGCTGCTTACCACCATCTTGGAAACAACTCAAATTAGCATTATTGATCTTGATCTTTATCTTGATCTTTGAGTCGTCTCATTGCCATCACTAAACTCATTTTCATGCGACTAAAGGCTTCAGCTAAATTACCAACCTCATCATCGTAGCGTTTCCGAAATTCCACATCTAAATCTCCCATACTAATCGCTTCTGCCGAACGAGCCATTTGTTTAACGGGGCGAATCACATATCGTTGCAACGATAAATTGACTAAAATAACCGTCGTTACCATTGCAACTAAAACCGCAACTACAAATCCACTAGTCACTTGGATCGCTCGCTGGGTTTGTTGTTCCATTTCAGTTGCAGGCACATAAACAATTTGCGCTCCTACAATTTCATTTAATTCCCAATTAAATCCACCGTCTCTGCCATATTTATCAATTAACGATTGTGGGGCATCACTAACTGCGCCATGACATTCTAAACAACTCTCTCTCGACACTTTTAAGGGATGTGCAATATAAAAAGTGTCGCCACTAGGACGAAAATCGCTTAATTGTTCTAGATCGTCTTCCTGACGAAATTGTTGAACGAGTTCGGTTTCAAATTCATCTGCTTGATCTCTCGGATTTGTGGGATTTAAAGTTGCTTCTTTATAATTAAAGTTTTCATAGTCGGGATGGGTTGTTAAATTTTTAAACACTTCTGTGGCTGAATAAGCGGGAACTGTTTCCGGTAAAAACTCTGATTTCAAACGATCCACTAGTTGTGGTCGAACTTGTTCACTGGTATAATCCCTGACCGAGTTCATGGTTTCCATCGCCAGTAAGGCTTTGCCAGTTACCTCTGATTTGTAACTACTCCTTAGAATGCCATTTAAAAACACTCCCGTCACTAAAATTGCAATTAGAAAAATAGGTATCACTAAAAGGAAAATTACCTTAAATTTGGAACTTAATTGTAAATGTCCGAGTAAAGCATCTAACCGATTGAGCATTTTATGTTTCTCCTGAAAAATACGGAATCTATTAGCAATTTAAAATTTTATTGATTATGACACAAATTTTGCTTACTTCCTTCAAAAACTAGGTTGAGGGATTTATTATTTTAAATTAATCGTATTTCTTTAATCTTTTAAAAATATTTGCTTACCACATACGAATTAACCGATTTTGCACTAGTTATATTAGATGAATGAGTTTAATTTAACTAGATTTTTGTAATAAAATTTAAATAAAATCACCGTACTCGGATGTTAATTTAATGTAATTTCAAAGAGGACAATCTTATGTTTATTCTCGAAGAAAATCAAGTTAACGATTGCCAATTCCGAATCAAGAATGACGAAAGGATTGTTAAAGGGATTACTCACGGTGAGCTTTTTTTTATACATAAAGCATCTTATTCCCAACACCAGGAAGCTCAAGTGTTTGAAGATGCTAGAAAATTACTGGAACAAGAGACATTATGTGTCATTTTACAACACGCTGATCATTACAGCTTATGGGAATGGATTGCTCCAGAATCAGTGATTTTACTTAGTAGCTCAGATGAGGAAAGCTCACAATTGTCATCTGAGTTTTTAGATGAGTGTCAGAAGGAATTAACTCGCTACATTGGACCCATGGCAAAATGGGTATGTGACGAAGTTTTAGAAAATTCATCACAATTAACTTGTGAAAGCTATATTGAAGCGTTAGCTGCTCAAATTCCCGATTCCACACAAGCCCATCAATTTCGGAATGACGTTAATAAAAAGCTCCACAATGAATAAAAAAAGGTAAGTCAGAAAGACACTGACTTACCCACTAACTGCGCGATCGCGTCGTTAGGAATTAGTAATCAAAATCATCAGAACCAGCACTAGCCTTTTCTTTCTTCTCCTGCTGATCCGCCACAATGCACTCGGTGGTTAACACCATGGAAGCAATGGAGGCTGCATTTTGCAGGGCAGAACGAGTCACTTTTGCCGGATCAATAATGCCAGCTTGTAACAAGTCCGTGAAACTGTCATCTGCAGCATTATAGCCCACATTAAACTCTTTCTGTTTCACCCGTTCCGCAATCACTGCCCCATTGGAACCAGCGTTTTCTGCAATGCGCTTGAGGGGCGCAGTTAGAGCGCGTGCCACAATCATGGCGCCGGTTAACATTTCCCCTGTCAGATTATCCTTAGCCCATTTTTCTAATTCTGGGGCTAAGTGCGCTAAAGTGGTACCACCACCAGGAACAATGCCTTCTTCCACTGCTGCCTTGGTGGCATTAATGGCGTCTTCCAAGCGCAGCTTCCGGTCTTGCATTTCCGTTTCCGTGGCAGCCCCCACTTTGATGACAGCCACGCCACCAGACAGTTTCCCTAACCGTTCTTGCAGTTTTTCGCGGTCATAACTGGATTCGCTTTCCTCAATCTGACGGCGAATTTGGTCACAACGGGCTTGAACGTCCTTTTCATTCCCTTCGGCAACAATGGTGGTATTGTCACTGGTAATGGTCACTCGACGGGCCGTGCCTAGCATTTCTTGGCTAGCATTTTCTAAGGTTAAGCCCGCATCTTCAGTAATCACCTGACCGCCAGTTAACACCGCAATGTCTTGTAACATTTGCTTGCGGCGATCGCCGAATGCGGGAGCTTTCACCGCTGCCACATTGAGAACGCCCCGCATGCGGTTGACCACTAGGGTAGCTAGGGCTTCTTTTTCAATGTCTTCGGCAATAATTAATAAGGGCTTACCGGAACGGGAGACTTGTTCCAGTATGGGAACAATATCTTGAATAACGGTAATTTTCTTATCTGTTAGCAGAATATAGGGTTCATCTAAAACCGCTTCCATGCGTTCGCTGTCAGTGGCAAAGTAAGGGGAAATATAGCCCTTATCAAAGCGCATCCCCTCAGTAATTTCTAATTCGGTGGTCATGGATTTGCCTTCTTCTAGGGAGATGACCCCTTCTTTGCCCACTTTATCCATGGCTTGGGCAATCATATCTCCCACTTCCGAATCATTGCCCGCAGAGATGGTGGCAACTTGGGCAATGGATTGGGAATCGCTAATGTCGGTGGCGCGCTGTTTAATTTGCTCCACTAAAAAGCCCACTGCTTGGTCAATGCCACGCTTGAGGGCAATGGCATTAGCTCCAGCAGCCACGTTTTTCAGCCCTTCTTTAACCAGGGCATGGGCCAGAATAATGGAGGTAGTGGTGCCGTCACCAGCTGAGTCATTGGTTTTGGAGGCGGCTTGGCGAATTAGGGAGACCCCAGTGTTTTCAATGTGGTCTTCTACTTCAATTTCTTTGGCGATGGTTACCCCGTCATTGACAATTTGGGGGGAACCATATTTTTTCTCTAGAACCACGTTACGGCCTTTGGGTCCTAAGGTCACCGCGACGGATTCGGTGAGTAGGTCAATCCCGCGTTCTAGTGCCCGTCTTGCTTGGTCGTTGTAAATAATGGATTTTGCCATAGTTGTTTTCCTTATCCCTATCTAGTTAACTACTGCTAAAATGTCTTTTTCTGAAAGGAGAACGTAATCTTCGTTGCCCAGTTTGATGTCCGTTCCGGCGTATTTGGAATACAAAACTTGGTCCCCGACTTTCACTTCCGGTTCGGTACGACTGCCATCATCGTTGCGTTTGCCAGGTCCCACCGATACCACTTCCCCAACTTGGGGTTTTTCTTTGGCGGTGTCAGGTAAAACAATGCCACCGGCGGTTTTTTCTTCTTGTTCCTGTAGTTTAACGAATACCCGATCCGCTAAGGGTTGGACTGTGGAAACACTAAGAGATACGGTTGCCATAGTTGCCTTGTCCTCTTTTAGCACTCTCGTTTTCTGAGTGCTAATTTAGCCGAGTTTGATGGGTGTTGGCAACGCCTTTCCAAGTGTGGGTTTCCGTACCTTTTTTAAGGTTGAGATCGCAGCTATCTGTCACAATAAGAAAATGTAAACTTTTTTAAACTGTTAGGAGTAATCGCAATGCGTGTCATTTTAATGACTGGAAAGGGGGGTGTTGGCAAAACTTCAGTTGCAGCAGCAACTGGACTACAATGTGCCCAATTAGGGTATAAAACGCTGGTACTGAGTACTGACCCTGCCCACTCTCTCGCAGATAGCTTTGACCAAGAAATGGGTCATGAACCGAAACACGTTCGGGAAAATTTGTATGGTGCCGAATTAGATGCTCTAGTGGAACTCGAAGCCAATTGGGGGGCAGTCAAACGTTACATTACGGAAGTGCTACAAGCAAGAGGTTTAGAAGGCATCCAAGCTGAGGAACTTGCGATTCTCCCTGGTATGGATGAAATTTTTGGTCTCGTTCGCATGAAACGCCACTATGATGAAGGAGAATATGATGTTTTGATTGTCGATTCTGCCCCAACCGGAACTGCGTTGCGTTTGCTAAGTATTCCAGAAGTGGGCGGATGGTATATGCGACGCTTTTATAAACCTTTTCGCGGAATGTCAGCAGCTTTACGCCCCATTGTGGAACCCGTTTTCCGCCCGATTGCTGGATTTTCTCTCCCTACAGAAGAGGTAATGGATGCTCCTTATGAGTTTTATGAGGAAATTGAAGCATTGGAAAAAGTCTTAACCGATAATCAAAAAACGTCGGTGCGATTAGTGACTAATCCTGAAAAAATGGTCATTAAAGAATCGGCACGGGCGCATGCTTATTTGAGTTTGTATAATGTTGCGACTGATTTAGTGGTTGCTAATCGTATTATTCCTGAGGAAGTTAATGATCCGTTCTTCAAACAATGGAAAGAAAGTCAACAATTATATCGTCACGAAATTCATGAAAACTTTCATCCCTTACCCGTTAAAGAAGTTCCTTTATTCTCCTCAGAAATGTGTGGTATTGATGCTCTAGAATTACTAAAAGAAACCCTCTATCAAAATGAAGACCCCACACAAGTTTATCATCAAGAAAATACTATCCAAGTTAAACAACAAGACGATGGCAGTTATAGTTTAGAATTGTATTTGCCAGGCATTAGCAAAGATAAAGTTCAACTCAATAAAACAGGAGATGAATTGAATATTCGCATTGGTAATCATCGGCGTAATTTAGTATTACCGCAAGCTCTAGCAGCTTTACAACCCCAAGGGGCTAAAATGGATGATGATTATTTAAAAATTCGTTTTGCTAGTTAAAATAAACCATTTCTGCGTGAAAAGCCACCATCTAGAGATGGATTAGGGCACATTTGATTCCGCTGTTACATTATGGTTACTCCACTGATGTTGAACTTGTTTTTGCACTTGTTCTAGGTATTGCCGAACTGCTTTTGCTTCAGTTTCTGGAAGAGGAAATCCACCTAATACTTCCAAAACGGTTTGATCCGTGTCAGCATTAATTTGAACTAAGGAAGATTCTAAGGGATCGTCATATTGCCAAAATTCTTCTAAATTGAGTGTATCATCCTTTTCAGAGGTTACGATTGAAGGTTCATTGTCTTCATCTTCTTCAAAAACATCTTCATATTCTTCTTCTAGAAAGGGTGGATAAGTGGTTGCTTTTTGCTGACGAATTTCTCGAATTCTTGCTAAGATTTGGTCTTTAGTTCGTCCTCGTAATTGAAATAAAACAAAGGGGTCTTCACTAAAGCGATCAGCTAGTTCATAATAGACGGCTGCGATATGTTTACAAGGATTTTTAGGATCAGGGCAGCTACATTTAGAATGAACATCAGAAAGGGAAAATGGAAATAAACTGAGTCCATTTGCAACAAAAACATCTTCAATATTTTCGGGCATTTCTCCCGCTAATAATTGCGCGGAAAAAATAGCTTTTTCGGCTAAACTTTGGATAATGTATTCCCAATCTTCATCACTAAATTGATCGAGTGTGATCCATAATTCATAAGGTTCATTAGCCGTTCCTTTAACATTTGCTTTAACTTTTGCGTCTTCAAAGTTTATACTCAGGATATTGCCTTCTCTAGCGTAGTTCCGTCCTCGTTCTAAACGTTTTTTGAAGCGGTACTTTTCTAATAAGTCTAGCCATTGTAAAACCCACCATTCTCGTTTAGTTACTTCCTGAGTATTTGTCATCATTAAAAACGGGTCGGAAACCCTGTTCTGTACGACATTAATTTGTTTTAGTGGAAAGGAGTGTCCTTAACTTCCCCATAACGGGAAACTCTCTGCACAAGTTAAGTTAGCCTAACCAAGGTTTAAGGGAGGTAAATGTTGCTAAGCACTTCCTTACCGGGATGTTTAACTTTAGAACTTCTAGAGCCTGAAGCTAGCTTCGCAGTTCAGGGTAGGAGAACGCTTCCCTTAAACGTAGTCCTTCAAGGACTTAGGCGGGTCAGCTACTAACCAGAGAAAAATAATATTTAGTTTTATTATAGCAGAAGTTTCTTGGTTTGTTAACGTTGAGATGTCGAATCTCTCAGCCCGGCGCACCTTATATCCAACGTCTTAAAGAGCTTGGTTTTACGGTGCCTTTCTATCATGGATATCGCCATGAATTAGCTAGCGCGATCGCGGCATAGCAACAAGGCGTTTTATTTTTAGGCGCATCTTTTATTTAATTGAATAGTTTTTAGCATCAAAAAGTGTTGAAAGGACTCGAAATCGAGAGTTGAGTTTTAGATGTAAAACGTCGCAACGACAGCTCATCTGCAATCTCGTTACAATAAGTAGATAAAAACCAATAAAAGAATCCAGTCTTTAAAGCATTACCTGTTTACGTTAACAGTTTCCATGGTTGGGGTTAGCGACCTTATTGGGAATGCTAACCTAGCCGGAGCATAAAAGGGGGAAAATAAGTCATTTATGACCAGTCAGTTAACCCAAACTAAGGAGTTTATTAAACTTCCTACAACTTCGCCCACTTCCTTATTAGAATATCTTAAAGCAGTGGGGTTAATGGCGATAACAGGAGAAAAAGGGTATTGGGAACAAGATCAATTTAAGTTAAATATGGAATCGGCTGAGCAATTAGTCCAATTTTTTATTGGGGAGTATGAACCGAAACCCATTGCCAACCCTTGGAATAAAGATTCAGGATTCTTATCAGGAAATAAACTAAGTCCATTTTTAACCTCTCAGGCAGAAAGGTATAAAAGGATTAAACAAAATTATCAAAATATACTTGAAATTCTTTCTGAAAATGTTGATATAAAACAACACAATAGTAAAGAACTAAAGTCGATTTTATTTCCTTTATTAGAAAATAAAATTAAAGATGAGGCTTTTGCTGACTGGCTGGCATCAGTAGGAACTGTAACAACTTATCAAGGGCAAGAAACGGTGCAGTTAAACTCCTTATTAGGGAATGGCGGGAATGTTAGCCGAAATGATTTAGCGTTTAATTATTTAGATTGTTGTCGTCAATTATGGGAGCTTGATACCGGAAACCCCACTCCAGAGTGCCAAACTTTTGCCGAGGCTGCGATTGCTGGCATTGCTCATCAAAAATCCTTGGTTAAAAAAGGAATTTTGTGTCATTTATCTCCTCGTAACGATTATTTTGGGGAACTTGATACCAGCAGTGGAAGTGAAGATTATCCAGATAATGGGGTTAGTACCCAATTAGCCAATCCCGTGGATTATGTTTTGGCGATTGAAGGCTTACTACAGTTTTCTGGCACCGTTAAAACTTTAAAAACTGAAAGGAGTTATGCCCTTTATCCCCTGTTACTCGATATGAATGCTGGTTCTGCCCAAACCAGTGACCGCACAGAAAACAATAAGCATGAGTGTTGGTTGCCTTTATGGTCGCAACCGATGGATGTTGAGCAATATCGACTTGATGTTAGTAACTATCTGCAATATCGGCTTAACAATCAAATCAAAAGTACCTTAGATTTATTAGAGGAATTATCAAACGCTAGTCAACACCTTAATTTTAATCGTTACTCTCGTTTTGGGTTTTGGCCCCGCAAAGGAAGAGGGGACTATGCCATTCACATTGGCATTGAAACGCCCAAAGGTAATGATATTGGAGCGGAATTACGGACTTGGCGACACTCGGTTCGACCCCGTCCTAGCCAAACCAATGCCACCTATAATATCTTGATGGCGCTCGAACAACGGTTAGTTGCCTTACAACGAGGTCAGGGGTCTTATCAAGAATTATTAATTTTACTGGGTCAAGTGGAACGGCATCTTAGTAAACTTCAGTCGGCATACTTGCGCCCTGTTCCTCTCCTTTCCGAAAACTGGGTCAGAATTGCTTACTTAGCCCATCCTTGTGTCGAGTTCCGTCTAGCAGCAGCACTGGCATCGACTGAGTTCAGAGCCCAAATTTCGAGTGCGCGCTATAACCCGAAAAAGGGGCGTTTCTTTTGGAGTAATAATAGAGATGTCGTACCGACCTACTCCTTATCGACGCTGACGTTTGCACTGTTAAGGAAGTGGTCCCAAGATTTAGCCCATCATCCTAGTCAGCGATCGCTGCTAAATACAACTTTAACCGACATTGAACAATTAACTCAGGGTAGCGTCAACGAATCTCTAATCATTGATTTAGCTTGTGGCTTAGCATTATGTAATCTTCCCACTGAATTATGGGCTCATCAAGACCCCACGTTTTTACCCTTTAGCTATCGTTATGCAGCTTATGCTCATTGGCATCCAGATTATTCGCTGAGTATGCCAGCCATTTATGGATTACATTGTGGTTCCACGGTTCCTCTAGTGCGTAGCTTACGGGCTCAGGGAATACCTAATCGTTTGCCCCATCAGATTGGCAATGGTGCTGCAATTACCCAAGCGCTGACGTTTCCTGTTGATCCACTGTATCTGGGAGTATTATGACTTTAATTAATTTGACCGCACAATTAGAAAACTTACTAGTTACGACCAAACCGCCTCAATTTTTAGATGTTGGGGTATCTGAGGCTTATTTACCGTGGAAAAATCGACTGGATGTCTTGCTGAACACGCCCCAGGCAACAGCCAATCAATTAGAAGCTTTAATTTGGGATGCAGTTAACCATGATGTGATTCCCCAACTACAAGGACTCCCTTATATTGAAATTAAAAATACCCTTGCAACGGGCGATCAATTTTTAGCTTCGACTTTGACCTTGCCTCATCGCATTGGCACTGCCTATTTATCTCGACATAAACATGCCATGCTTGAGGGATACAATTTCCGAGACGTTTTGAAAAAACGAGTGAAGGAAAAAGGGATTTACCGGGCTGTATTTGAACTAGATCCCATCTCCATTGTTTTAGGGTGTTTCTTGTCCCATATTCAAGGCAATATGCGGATTCCCCGTGTTGTTACTGGGCAATTTGTGGCGGAAAACGCGATCGCGATGCCCAATGGCGGGGCAAGCCATGATCCCATTTCTCCCTCGAAAAATGGCATTGTCACTAAGGGATACTTTGATAAAAATATTGACCCCGCCAAACTGGGTCTTACCAATGTTCCCTATGTTAGAGAATCTTATCAAGCGGAAAACTATCTCGGAAAATTTGTGATTGATACGCGCTTAGTCGATGCTTCGCCCCTTCCTGATATTGCTAAACAGTTAATTAGTACCCTATCCAGATATATGGTGGCTAAATTTTTGAGTGAACCCATTATGTTGCGCTCAGAATGCTATTTTCAAGTGAAAGACATTGATGATCAAGGGAGTCCTGATGCTTTAGGAGAGGTGGAGGAATTAGAAAAGCAATTACAGATGCTGATTGAGCACTGCCAACAACAAGGCTTATTTCAAGGCGTTACCACGGTTGAGATTCCCATCGAATTATCAGAACAAGCGCAAGAAGCCGAGGAAATAGCTAGCTCATGATTATTGCCATTAAACTCTTACTCAATCAATATCAGGCAAATAATTGGCATCATGCTCACTGTGAAGGCTTAGTCGATTGGCCCCCCGCTCCTTGGCGTATCTTAAGGGCCATTGTTGCCGGTTCCTATAACGTGGATTTACCGTCTCAATATCAGGAAACGCTCAAAGGATTACTTTATCAAATGGCTCAAGCTAAGCCAGAGTACTATTTACCGAAAGTGACCTATATTCAGCATCGATCGCCGCGCCCGCAATTAAAACTAGGCAAGCTTCCCCAAATCAAACCTGGGAAAACGTTATATGCTGCTGGGTATCTTGTGGATGCCAACGATACCACAATTTATATTCGATATCCCTTTGAATTAAGTGAGACCCAAGATTTAATGTTGCGTCTGATTTTCAATGGTCTTACTTATTTAGGGCGCAAGGAATCTGCTGCCCAATGGCAACTAGTAGAACAGATGCCTGAAGCAAATGCCAAAGCTACTCCAGAAGGAACGCAAATTGTAGCCACTGCCGATCCCAACCTAGACCAAGAACAATTATGGAAAACGCTGCATCAAACTGCAGCAGATGTATTTGCTAAAAATAAACAAGCCGTTTTTCCAGGGGTCACTCAAACAGCTTTCCAAGTTAATACGCCCAATTTTGAATTAACAAAAAGCGAACACAAACCACAATCGTCTTCTAGAACTCATTTAGTTAAGTTGGAAGTCATTGCTGACTATCCTGTTCCCCTAAAATACTCTCACCAACTCTGCTATAACTTACACTGTTGTTTAGTTAAATATTGTCAGGGGCAGAATCCTGTTTTTACCGGTCAAGAAAAAAAGGGTCAACCTTGCCAAAAGCATGGACATACCTTTATTCAACCGATTCCTGATTCCCAAAACCGTTATGTTGAAAGGCTACAATTGATCTCGACTGATGGATACTTTACCGATGATTTAGCAATTATTTCAACGGTGGAATATGTAAAGCTCGGCGAACAGTTCCTTCAATTACAATTGAGTGATTTTTCTAAGCAAATTAGTGACTTTCATCAACAATGGCAAACCGTTACGCCCATGTTTCTGACTCGTTTCCCTCAAACCCTGAGAGGAAAACCTCGCTACTTATCAGGAACCCATTATCAAAAAGATGGACCGACCCATCAAGCGCTAAAATTTTTACAATATCTTGATCATTTAGGCTTATCTGGTGCCCCATCCTTTCAGGCAACTGATGAGGGGTTAGGACTGTATTTAGATGGAGAATTAGCCGTACAAGCGCAATCTGAACCTTGGGACAAGTTTTGGGAGTGGCAACAGACTCGAAGTCATGGCAAAAAAGTGGGACGAGTAGGATATAATATTAATCTAAACTTCTCTAAGCCGGTTCAGGCTCCCCTTGGTTTAGGTTATGCTTGTCACTATGGCTTAGGAACACTACTGCCTTTTTAATTGAGCAAAGGTCTCGCGCATCCATAGACGACAGCCGTTAGGCTTAGTCGCTAGTTAGCGAGACCATCAGTGTGTTATTATTTTTATGTCTGTACGACTTCCACTTGGATTGGCTAGTACGACAGTTAACTAGGGAGAAAAATCGTCCCTAGTGGATTCACGGCAAAAGTCCCTGAATCCAACCGAGAATGGCGGGTCTGGTCTCTTCTAGGGACT
>JAHEOB010000102.1 GCA_018610095.1 Halothece sp. MAG | reverse complement strand
TGTGTTTCGCACCGTTCCTAATAATGCAATCGTGGCAGAGACAATGGCAAATTACGCTCAAAATACGCTACAGATTAAAAATTTAGCCATTTTTTATGATTCTGAGAGTGCCTATAGTTTATCGTTACGCGAACAACTCCAAAGCGCGATCGCTGCTCGCGGTGGAAGGATCATTGACGAGTTTGATTTAACCGCATCAGGCTTTGTTGCCCAAGATCGCTTGAATCAAATTAAAGAGCAAAATGGCGAAGGGATTGTTCTGATTCCTTCCACCACTTCCATTGATCGAGCATTACAAGTGGTGAATGCCAATAATCAACAATTTCCCCTCCTGGGCGATATTGGTAATCTTTATGGGATAAAAACCTTAGAAGTGGGAGAAAATGCGGTGGGATTAAGTATTCCCATTCCATGGCATATTGACCAACCGAGTAATTCCGAATTTATTAACACGGCATGGGAATTGTGGGGAGGAAGTGTCAATTGGGCAACTGCGATGACGTATGATGCCATGAACGCGATCGCGCAAGGCTTGCAAGCCGATCCCACCCCAGAAACCCCTCCCAGCCGAAATGATCTACAAACGGCTTTATCAGCTAACGATTTTTCCGCCCCAGGGGTAGTGGAATCGGTTAAATTTCTCCCCTCCGGCGATCGCGATAGTGAGTTAATTATGGTAGAAGTGCAACCGAGCAACCCATCTCGTTCTGGCACGGGATATGATTTTGTTCCCCTCTATACGGCCAAGTAACCTCCCCAAAGCTAGGGGAGGCACCTAGGGAATTGATTAGTTAGTCATCATCAATGGGAATTCCAAAAATGACTTTTCCTTTGCCAAAATATTGACCAAACTGTAACTCATACACCTCATCCTCATCTTGGGTTTCTACCTTCAAATCGGAACGAGCATAGCCCACACAAATTAGATTATATCCCTGTTGTTGTAATTCCAAGGATAATCCCATGGCTTCAGGGTGTTCAATTTGTCCTTCCAGTCGTCGAACTGCACAAGTGGTACAAGCCCCCTGTCGGCAGGAATAAGGCAACTTAATGCCTTGATTTTCTAAGGTTTCCAGAATGTATTGATCATCAGGAACCGTGGCAATGTGTTCTTTTCCAGTGTGACGATTGTAAACGTGAACAGTGTAATAACGTGTCATAAAAATTTTCTCGAAACTTGCAGTCAAGGTGGACAAAAAACTAACCTTATATATTAAAATTGTAAATTGCGGTAACACTTGGAGAGGTGGCCGAGCGGTCGAAGGCGCAGCACTGGAAATGCTGTATAGAGGCAACTCTATCGAGGGTTCGAATCCCTCCCTCTCCGTTTTTTCTCACTAAGGTATTAGCGCAATTTCGTTGCAGGCTCACAGCGATCGCGCTCATAAAAAACCCCTCCCAAAAAGGGAAGGGGAATTTTCTAGTCAGTGGAGATTAGCAAGGACTATTTTTGGGGTTTGTGGAACTTCACAATGCCCCAATCCATATAACCACTTTTACCCGCATTAATCCAGTGGTTTAATCCCACTTTCATGCGATCTAAATATTCTTTAGAACAGTTCGATTGAAGCTGATCATAATGAGCTTCCAATTCCTGTAAGACTCGGCTATAGTGGTTAACTAACTGATGGGTTTGTTCTTCAAATTCCACAAATTCCCATCCTAGTTCCTTGCCAACTTGGCGATAATAGCTTACTGAGCCTAAGCTATCGAGATGGATCCGAGCTAAAACAGGTTCTAATACCCCTTCTGGGCAATCATCAGTTTGCATGGGATCAGTAAAGACAAAATCTCCCCCAGGCTTGAGGGTGCGATCCACTTCTTCTAAGACTTTACGACGGTTACCGCTATGCAGGATGGCGTCTTGAGCCCAAATGACATCATAACTGTTGTCTTCAAATGGTAATTCTTCAAAACTGCCATCAAAGACGCGAATTTTATCGGCAAGCCCTTGCTCTTGGTTCTTTTGGCGGTTGCGCTCGTTTTGAACCAAACTAATATTTAGGCAATCCACCACAAAGCCATGATGGTTTGCCATGTAACGAGCGGAGCCACCATAACCTGCGCCAATGTCTAAGACTTTTGTACCAGCCGGCCAATGACTAATTTTGTCACAAATCCGAGCTACGGTGCGAACACTGGCATCATAAATGGTTTCATCAGGAGTGTTGTAAATCCCGATATGGAGATCTTCTCCCCCCCAAATCTGATAGTAAAATGAGTCGGCACTTTCACTGTCGTAATAATCTTGTGCCTGTTGTGCAACTTCTTCTGCTTTTGCCATAGTTAATTCCCTCTAATATTATTTCTTCATGTTTCCATATCTTACCGAATAGAGGGTTATGGTTTTTGATATGCCTTTTTAGCAACGTGAATAAAGAAATCAGGTTCATGTTGATGATAGGTTTCTTGGAAATCCCCATAGGTGATGACTTCTTGGAAACCAACTTCATAAAGGAGACGGCGAACATAATCTTTCCGTAAGGGGAACATATTTAGGTGATAAACGTGGTTATCGGGAAACTCATAACGGAAACGAGCTAAGCCATCATCCACATATTCTGGTTCGGCTTTGACGTTTTCACCACAGTAGTAATAGGTATGCTTGCTTTTGAATCCTTCATCAAGGATTAAATCATAGTTCCGTTGATCCAGAATTAAAATGCCATCGTACTTGAGAGCCGCATAGAATTCCGCTAGGGTTTTACGCCGATCATGTTCAGAAAACAGGTGGGTAAAGGAATTACCTAAGCAAACGGCTGCATCAAACCGTTCTTGAACATCACGAGTGAGCCAACGCCAATCGGCATCAATGGTGCGCAAAATTTGGTCTTTGCGATTAGCGTTTTCAAATGCTTTGACTAGCATTTCAACACTACCGTCAACACTGGCAACGTTAAATCCTGATTCCTTTAAGCGAATGGAGTGAAAGCCAGTGCCAGTTGCTGTATCAAGAACGCGCTCAGCACCATGTTCTTTGAGGGTATCAATAAAGAAACTTCCCTCACTGCTGGAACGAGCAGGCCAGTTAATTAATTCATCCCATTTTTCCACAAATCCTTCAACATATTCGTTTTGATAGTTATCACTATCACGGACTGCAATGGGATTTTCGCCGTAATCTTGAACTTGTTTTTGTTGTAAACTCATAGTTATTTGTTTAGTTTCACTCTTGTTGACTGCAGTTGGGATTACCGCTAGAGTAGGTTGACCTTATCTTTAATCAATATCGTTTTTAGGGATAATATCATCCCTACCATGAGAGATTGAATTGGAATATTGTCTTTCTAGTGGCTTCAGATTTAATTTTAACCCTATTGGGAAAATTTTTCTCAATCAT
>JAHEOB010000101.1 GCA_018610095.1 Halothece sp. MAG | reverse complement strand
TTAAATCTGCGTGCCTATGACTTTGTTTCCCAAGAAATTCGGGCAGCAGAAGACCCAGAATTTGAAACCTTCTACACCAAAAACATTCTGTTAAACGAAGGTCTGCGTGCTTGGATGGCACCAGAAGACCAACCTCATCAGCAGTTTGAATTCCCAGAGGAGGTATTGCCCCGTGGTAACGCTCTCTAATACAAACACATTGGTCGGTAGCGGTCGTGATCAAGAATCAACTGGTTACGCCTGGTGGGCTGGAAATGCACGTTTAATCAACCTGTCCGGTAAGCTACTCGGCGCTCACGTAGCCCACGCTGGTCTAATTGTATTCTGGGCTGGCGCAATGACCTTGTTTGAAGTCAGTCACTTCACTCCTGACAAGCCCATGTATGAACAGGGCTTAATCCTGCTCCCTCACTTAGCCACCCTTGGCTGGGGAGTGGGTCCTGGTGGCGAAGTGATTGACACTTTCCCCTACTTTGTCGTCGGCGTACTGCACTTAATTTCTTCCGCCGTTCTGGGCATCGGTGGCATTTATCACGCTCTCCGTGGCCCAGAAACGCTAGAAGAATACTCTGCTTTCTTCGGCTACGACTGGAAAGACAAAAACAAAATGACCACCATCTTAGGGTTCCACCTGATTGTTTTAGGAATTGGAGCCTTCTTATTGGTGTTCAAGGCGGTCTTCTTTGGCGGCGTTTATGACCCATGGGCACCCGGTGGTGGTGACGTTCGTGTCATTAGTAATCCCACCCTTAACCCAGCCACCATCTTTGGCTATTTAATTGAATCTCCCTTCGGTGGTGGCGGTTGGATTGTCGGTGTTGACAATATGGAAGACGTCATCGGCGGTCATATTTGGGTCGGTTTACTCTGTATCGCCGGTGGTGTTTGGCACATTCTCACCAAACCTTTTGGCTGGGTACGCCGTGCCTTTATTTGGTCCGGTGAAGCGTACCTCTCTTACAGCCTCGGGGCCCTTTCCTTAATGGGCTTTGTGGCTACGATGATGGTTTGGTTTAATAACACCGTTTATCCCAGTGAGTTTTACGGTCCCACCAACGCAGAAGCATCTCAATCCCAAGCATTCTTGTTCCTAGCTCGTGACCAACGCTTAGGGGCTAACATTGCTAGCTCCCAAGGTCCCACGGGTCTTGGTAAATACTTAATGCGCTCTCCCACTGGTGAAATTATTCTCGGTGGGGAAACCATGCGCTTCTGGGACTTCCGTGGTCCTTGGTTAGAACCCTTGCGTGGTCCTAATGGTCTTGATGTTGACAAAATCAGAAATGATATTCAGCCTTGGCAGCTTCGCCGTGCTGCTGAATTCATGACTCACGCACCCCAAGGTTCTATTAACTCTGTGGGTGGTCTTATTACCGAACCTAACTCCTACAACTACGTTAACCTTCGTCAATGGTTAGCTGGTTCTCACTTTATCTTGGCCTTCTTCTTCTTAGTCGGCCACTTATGGCACGCGGGTCGCGCTCGCGCTGCTGCCGCCGGCTTTGAAACTGGCCTTGACCGTGAAAACGAACCTGTCTTATCGATGCCTGAGTTAGATTAACTGCCACTGGTTAATCTAAGCCGCTAACACAACTACCCCCACCTTCGGTACGGTGGGGGTTTTCTAACGGAAAATTTGTTAACTTGTATCATATGGCACATTCACGTTTGCGAAAACTGATTTCTTATGTCGCCCCCTATCGTAAGAAAATGTTGATGGGAATTGGGGCGTTACTGGTGGTTAATCTCCTAAGCGCTTATATCCCCATTTTGATTCGGGATAGCGTTGATGGTTCTTTTGAGGGGAATCGCTTTTGGTTTTACGTAATCGCAATTGTGGTTTTAGCTTCACTCATGTGGGGGATTCGGATGCTGTCTCGCATCTGGATTTTTGGGGTGGGACGACAAGTGGAATCTGACCTGAAACAACGAATTTTTGAGCATTTACTCCGTCTCGAACCGAGTTATTTTTCCGAGAATACCTCAGGGGATTTAATTAATCGCGCGACCAGTGATGTGGATAATGTTCGCCGTCTGGTAGGGTTTGCAGTTCTCAGTTTAATTAATACCTTATTTGCTTATGGCATGACCTTGCCGTTTATGTTTGCCATTGATGTGCGCTTAGCCCTACTCGCGATCGCGCCGTATCCGTTTATTTTAATGGCAGTGCAATTATTTAGTAATAAACTGCGTAGCCAACAACAAGCGGTGCAAGAAAATCTTTCTGATTTAAGTCAATTAATTCAGGAAGATATGAGTGGCATTTCTCTGATCAAAATTTATGCCCAAGAAGATCATGAACGACAGGTATTTGCCGATAAGAATCAGAGAGTTCTGCAGTCGAACTTAAAATTAGCCCGCACTCGTAACTTATTATTCCCCATTATTGAAGCCCTAGCAGCGGTAAGTTTACTGTTTTTATTAGCGATGGGATCGCGAGTGTTGGAAGAAGGCATTATTAGCAACGGTGATTTTGTCGCACTCATTATTTATGCCCAACGATTAGTATTTCCCATTGCCCTTTTAGGCTTTACCATTACTGCTTATCAACGGGGTGAAGTGAGTGTGGATCGCGTGGAAGCCATTTTTCAGGCAGAACCCAAAATTAAAGATCAGCCCCATGCCATTTCCTTACCCACCGAACAAGTTCAAGGATATCTAGAAGCCCAAGGATTAACCTATACCTATCCTGGCTCTAATAAGCCCGCTCTCGATAATATCAACTTTACCATTCAAGCTGGGGAAGTAGTCGCGATTGTCGGTTCCATTGGGGCAGGAAAATCGACACTTGCCCATGTTATGCCCCGCTTAGTCGATGTTAGCCCAGGGCAGATGTTTTTAGATGGGTATGATATTACCCAAATTCGCTTAGCCGATTTACGTCGCGCGATCGCGTATGTGCCTCAAGATAGCTTTTTATTTAGTACCACAGTTGCTAATAATATTGCCTATGGCGATCCTTATGCCGATTATTCCTTAATTACGTCAGCAGCAAAAGAATCCCAAATTCACCCTGAAATTAATCATTTTCCCAATGGATATGAAACCATAGTGGGAGAGCGAGGAATTACTCTCTCGGGGGGACAACGTCAGCGTAGTTCCCTTGCAAGGGCATTATTAGTGGAGGCACCGATCTTAATTTTAGATGATGCCCTCTCCAGTGTGGATAATCGCACGGCAACTGAAATTTTACAGAATTTATCGGCAGGGGGGGGAGAAGGAAAAACAGTGATTTTTATTACCCATCAACTGTCAGCAGCAATGCAAGCAGATCGCTTATTTGTGATGGATCAAGGTAAAATTGTACAAACAGGAACCCATGAGGAATTACTCCAACAAGACGGTTTATATCAACAGTTATGGCAACAACATCAATTGGAACAAGTGCTAAAATAATTCCTTATCAGCTTTTTCGACCATATTACCCAGCAAAAAAAAATTGCTTGTTAGTCAATATGGGTTAGGCTAAAAACTAGCTTGAATTATTCGTTAGGATTGGAATCCGCTTGCTTGAAAGAAACGCGACGGTTTGATCGATACAGAAGTAATAAGCACAATAAATGAATTGACCAATGCGCGATCGCGAAGCCCCAAATTAAGCAAATAATAGCCGTCATCGCAGAAAGAGCGCGATAAATATCGTTGGCAGTACGTTGATAAAATAAGATACTCACTAACGCCATAATTAGTAGGCACAGGGGAAGAAGGGGGATTGTCATAGTAGTCACCTTTGGCTCATATCGACAACAATGTTGTGAGTCAAAGCGTTTTCGATTGCGGAAATCTTACGCCCTGCCACCTCCTAGATTAACATTAATATTTTTTTAAAGTGGTTGTCACTGTAACAATTAAGTGCTTCTTTTAAAAAGATTAATAATTGTTTATATTTATCTAAATTTATCTGCTAGTTGGTAACCTCGGAACTTGCTAAAAAGTTAACTAGCCACGTTTTGAGGTGATAAGTGGCTCGGCAATCATCCTCATTGTAGCGGATAATCGTATCAAGAAGAGCGCGATCGCGCGTTTTTAACCACTGATCATACCAATAGACACATTGTTGTCCACTAAAATCCGATTCTCGCCATTGGAAACCTAGCCATTGTGCAATCTTCTTTAAGGAATAATTCTCAGTGGGGAAAATTAAAGACTTAGTGACGCAATCATGCAAATCCACTAACCGTTTCAGCACGGATTTTTCTTGTTGTTTTGAGGTTTGATATAGGGAACTCAGACGCTTAATCGTGTCCACTTCATATTGCGAGTAATGAAAAATCGGTGCCTCGGGATTCTCCTCCACTAACTTTAAAAACTGTTCCCAAACCTCGGCTTCTTGTTCGGGAGTTTCTGCAACTAAGGGATAAAATTGTTCCTTATTTTCGGAATAGTCAACGATTAAAACACCTAATAAATAATCTAAATTCCGTTCCGGTTCCGCTTCAATATCGAAATAAATCTCTCGGGAAGCAGAGGGAATTGTCTCCAAAATCGTTCGTGGTGGCGTTGACTTTAATAAAGGCGTTTCATGAAGTGTCGCAATGGCTTGTTGTTTTAACCCCTCTGCCACGTCTTTTTCCATGAGTTTTGCTAAGACACTAGTATCACTCTGGGCTAATTCTTCCAGCGACACAATCCCTAATTGTTGTAATTGTTCATACCGTGAAGGGGTTACTCCTGGCAGTAACGATAGATGTTGCTGTTGTTTGGCAATGTCATAACAAAAGTTTTGCCATTGACATAAATTGCATCGTTGCCGAGAAATAAAAACTTCCGGTTCTTGACGAGACCGTAACATGGTTAACACTTCCACTAAGGTGTTTTCCATGTTAGCCATCCAAGGATTGATTTTTACCTGATATTCTCGATGGGATCTGATAACGACACGGGGATTGCTAAGGGAACTATCTTGGATCAGGGATAAGAGTTTTGCCTGAAATGCAGCGACCAATTTATACTCAGGTTTGGGACGACGACCTAATTTAATACTCACAGCCTGATATTCCCAATCGCCGAAAATGGAATGACCTGAGGTTTTAACCAGTAGGGCAGGATTTGCAATAAACGTGATCGTTTCCGAAAAGGGAAGATTCCAACCCGCCACCCCTGTTTGCCATAGTATGCCATTGAGAATACAATTCACTCCTTTTTCCATGAGTTCTAGGGTTTCTCTTCCCCGTGCTTGCCAATCCTCCAAAGGAGCTTGGGGTTCATGATAAGTTGTGTTACCTAAAACGTCTAAAATCTGTTGCTGATTTTCCTCTCGTAATTTGACAACAAACTCTCGTTGCGTTTGTTGTTGTGTAGCATCACCATAAAAATCTAAAAACGGACGGCGTGGACAACGTTTATAATCTAAAAGAACAACATCACTCAGTAACATGGATGGTTGGTTATGGCTGATTTGCGATTGGTGATTACCTTTCTTTGATCTTAATGTCAACGACCTGCAATCAATCGCTAAACGCGATGTGATTGGACGGGGCGTATAAACATCTGAGGACACCTCAGATGACAGCCCCTTGGCTTGTTTCTGCCG
>JAHEOB010000100.1 GCA_018610095.1 Halothece sp. MAG | reverse complement strand
TTGATTGAGGTGTAAATCATGCAATTGACCAATTATATTCATTTTAGGAATCTCAAAGGGGATATTTTTGGTGGCATTACAGCAGCCATTATTGCCTTACCCATGGCACTTGCCTTTGGGGTTTCCTCAGGGGCAGGCGCCTCTGCTGGATTATGGGGAGCTATCTTAGTGGGGTTCTTTGCCTCATTGTTTGGTGGAACGCCCACCCTAATTTCCGAGCCCACTGGACCAATGACTGTTGTTATGACCACTGTTATTGCCAAGTTGACCGCCTCCCATCCAGAAAAAGGAATGGCGATGGCTTTCACCGTGGTCATGATGGCAGGATGTTTTCAAATTTTATTTGGGGCATTGCAATTAGGGAAGTATATTACCCTTCTTCCCTATACGGTTATTTCTGGATTTATGTGTGGCATTGGTTTTATTTTAATCATTCTGCAAATTGCCCCGTTATTAGGACAAGAAGAGATTGGTGAGGTTATAGCAACGATTCAAGCCTTACCAAGATTATTAGAAAATATTGATCTTAGAGAATTTGGTTTAGGTATTTTAACCATTGCCATTCTCTTTTTAACTCCCCAATCTTGGCGACGCTTTGTGCCACCGCAATTAATTGCACTGGTTTTAGGAACTGTGATTTCAGTAGTTGCCTTTACAAATGCTGACTTGCGTCGGATTGGAGAAGTTCCCACAGGATTACCATCCCTGCAAGTTCCCACCTTTAGTGCTAATGAACTCCAATTAATGGTGTTTAACGCAGTTGTCTTAGCCATGTTAGGTAGCATTGATGCCCTTCTCACGTCTGTGATTGCTGATAGTTTAACTGGCACGCAACATCATTCTGATAAAGAATTAATGGGTCAAGGATTAGGGAATCTTGCTTCTGGGTTATTTGGTGGGATTGCCGGTGCTGGCGCGACTATGGGAACTGTTGCCAATATTCAAATTGGGGCTCGCACCGCCTTATCAGGATTAACTCGTGCTTTTATTTTATTAGTGGTGGTGTTAGGCGCTGCTCAATTAACAGAAAAGATTCCCATGGCTGTATTAGCAGGCATTGCCATGAAAGTGGGATTTGACATTATTGATTGGAATTTCCTGAAGCGCGTCCATCAAATTTCTTGGAAGGGCGCATTCATTATGTATGGTGTCATTGCGCTAACTATTTTTGTCGATTTGATTACGGCAGTGGCTGCTGGGCTATTTATTGCAAATATTTTAACCATTCGTCGCTTGAGTGATTTGAAAGCAGAAGATGTCAAAGCCATTTCTTATGCCGATGATCAAATCGTGATGTCTCCCGAAGAAAAAGAATTACTCGATAGAGGTAACGGACGGATTTTACTTTTTTATCTCAGTGGTCCTATGATTTTTGGGGTTTCCAAAGCCATTTCTCGTCAAAATGAGATGGCACGACATTATGACATTTTAATTTTAGATGTAACGGATGTTCCCCTATTGGGAGTTACTTCTTCCCTAGCGATTGAAAATGTGATTAAGGATGCGATTCAAAATGATCGTCAAGTGATTATTTCAGGTGCAACTGGTAAAATTAAAGATCGTTTGCAACGACTCCAAATTGCTGATGAAATTCCGCAACACCATTTTGTCAGCGATCGCCTAGAGGCATTACAATTAGCCCATCAGTTTTTAGACAAGGAAACGGATACAACCACCTTGGCTTCAGAACAAGTGAATCAATAAAGCTCCCTCCTCCAAGGAATGATGTTGATAGGGCTTGCTAAAATAAGCAACGTAGATCGCGTAAAGGCGTTAAAAGATAAAGATTATGTCTAACCTTAACCGTGGCATTATGAAGTTTGATGGGGCCGATCGACCCGTAGTGGTGGCTGTCTTTTCCGTAATTATGATTGGCGCGATCGCGGCTTTAATTATTTGGGCATTACAAGTTGCCTATGCCGTGGAGTAAAACACACTGACAGCGCAATTAATCCTACTGTTTTAATTGTCTTCTAAACGACGCCGCCATTCTTCGTCAATTTTGTCTTGTTGTTCTGTTTCTTGTTCCATTAAGTCTTTTTCGGTGGAATAAGCGGTATCTTGTTCACTTAAAACACGAGTTTCAGCAAAGTGTTGTGCTTGTTGCAACTTCTGTTGTAATAGGGTGTCGGGATGAGCTACTTGTCGTGCCCGTTGGAGACGCTTTTCATTACGGGTTTCGATTTTTTGATTTTGTTGTTGAATCCAGAAATAGCGAATCAAGGGAATGATTAAATAACCGATCGCGTAGATTAATAAAATCCCGTAAATGGCATTAACAAAGGCAATGAAGCCTCCCATTTGAGCCACAACTGCCTCTGATAAAAGCGAGCCTAACATTAACGCCAAGATTAAGTTGACACCGCCTAACCCAATTGCCATCATTTTCTGATTACTGGTGGCTTGGGTAAATCGCCATTGTTTTTCTTTTAAGTAATCTCGGATTGATAAGGATTCAGACTCACGAGTGGCACGGGCTTGTAATTCTGGAAAGTAATAAATAATTTCCCCCTGTTCGGTAACTTCGGGAACGCCATTAAATCGAGTTAAAACCGGCAACATATAGTCTTCATTCTCCCAACTATTTTGATCAATTTCATCGAGATAAGGGGCAATTTGTTCGGCAACAACGGCGCCACCATGATTACGAATAACTTGAGCAATTTCTTGCCAACGACGTTCCTCTAATTTGGCATTGGGATTCCCATCACCAAATAAGAAGGAAAAGATTGCTTCTAGAAAACTTAATTTTTTAGGATCATCCTGCTTGCGCTTATTCTTTTTGGATCGCTCCCTAGCATCGGAATCGGGTTCGTCATCATCAAAGGGAAAGAAGAAAAACCAGAACGGATCGGGGCCTAAAAACATTGGGAAAATGTTTAGGGAGAAGCCACCGCCGCCACCAAAATCATCGTCACCACCAGAGTCTTCATCAGAACTCATTTGGAAACCAATGACAATGACGAAGATCGCGATCGCCATTAAAATGATGGAAGCAATCAAAATAATCCCAAACGATATCCGAATTAAATAGAATAAAACGCGCCAAATCTTTTGCCACCATTCTTGAAGCCGTAATCGTAAATATTTATTGCGAAGAATGCCTCGGAGATTTTTGGGAAATAAATAAGTAATATCCCCCGATTCACTAACTTGTAAATGGCCACCGACATCTGAAGCTAGGGCAACCACTCCTTGTTGCGCTTGTTGTACTTTGAACCCCGTTTCCGTAGCAACATCGCCAACGGTAACGCGATAGTTAAGCTTTTCAATAGCATTGAGAATCTGCGGGTTAGTAGTCATAAGTCATTATTTTTAGCGTTGAATATCTAATATGGAATGAATCTGGAAGCAATTCTAAATAAAAATTAAGGAACGACTTTGGAAGTCTGTTTCTAGTGTAAAAGATTGCATCAAAATAAAAAGAAGTAGAGACTGCGATATCTCTACTTCTTAAGGGAGTTTCAGAATTGCTCAGTCTTAATAGGGCCACTTCCAGTTACGGATTTCAGGCATATCCTGACCGTATGTTCTGACGTAGTGATGATGTTCGATTAGCTTATCCCGCAAAGCCTGTTTGGCATAAGCCGCAGCATAACCCAATTTGGGAACGCGATCGATGACATCTTGGACTAAATGGAAACGGTCTAAATCATTAAGAACCACCATATCAAAGGGAGTAGTCGTTGTTCCTTCTTCTTTATATCCCCGAACATGAAGATTTTGATGATTGGTGCGACGATAGGTAAGACGATGAATTAACCAAGGATAGCCATGATAGGCAAACACAATGGGTTTATCGGTGGTAAAGATAGTATCAAACTCGCGATCGGAGAGACCGTGGGGATGTTCGCTTTCCGGTTGCAGGGTCATTAAATCCACGACATTGACCACTCTTACCTTTAATTCGGGAAAGTACTGACGGAGGATATCCACCGCTGCCAGAGTTTCAAACGTGGGAACATCCCCAGCACACGCCATCACGACATCGGGTTCACTCCCTTGGTCATTACTGGCCCAATCCCAAATACTGACCCCAGCAGTGCAATGTTTAATCGCCGAATCCATATCCAGATATTGTAATTCGGGCTGTTTGCCAGCCACAATGACATTGACATAATTGCGACTGCGGAGACAGTGGTCAACGACGGATAATAACGTATTGGCATCAGGGGGCAAATAAACTCGTACCACATCCGCTTTTTTATTTACCACATGGTCAATAAAACCGGGGTCTTGGTGGGAAAAGCCATTATGATCTTGTCGCCAGACGTGAGAAGTTAGAAGATAATTGAGAGAGGCAATGGGACGACGCCAAGGAATTTCATCACTGGTGGTTTTTAACCATTTGGCGTGCTGGTTAAACATGGAATCAATGATATGGATAAAGGCTTCATAACAGGAGAAAAATCCA
>JAHEOB010000099.1 GCA_018610095.1 Halothece sp. MAG | reverse complement strand
TCGACCCCCTCGTCGGTGCTAACTGTTGTTAAAATCCGACCCATGGGAGATTCATTTTGATTAATAATTTCAATATCTTGTTGTTCAAATTCATGGGTTGATTCGAGTTCACTCGCTGCTTGATCGAGATACTGTTCCATGGGCGGTATTTGTTCCAAGGAATGGCTTAAAATATGGACGTTGGTTAACAAATTGTCTTCACTGAAATTTCGATCAAAGGCAATTAAGGCAAGCTCTTCAATATTGTCTTGAATGGGCTTTAATCGGTCACTATAATCCCCATCAAGATTCTCTAATTTTTCTTCAATACTGTTGAAATTACGAATGGGGTTGCCACCTTGATAACTTTCAGGAAGGGAGAGATTCACACCTTCGCCTTCAATAGTTTGCCAATCTGGTTTTGTGACGGCTACCGATTTTTGTTCAATAGAGTCAGCAACAATGGTTGTCTCTCCCGCAGACATTTGTTGATAACTGCTAATGCCAATGGTAATTAAGAAAACCGTGAAAAACAGAATCGTAAATTGTTTCATCATTGCTTGAGTAGCCGATTTAAATAACGCAATACCAAAATTCCCACCACAGTCGTGCTAGCTAGTGCAAGCCAATAACTATCGGTAACCACTCGGGTTTGATCAAGGGCCCAACCACCAATGGGAGGCGCGATAAAAAATCCCACTGCCCAACATTGGGAGTTCAGAGACAAATATACACCCCGTAAGGAGGCAGGTGCAATATCAGCGACTAAGGAAGAGGCGGAAGGAGTATAACTATTCATTCCTAATCCTAAAATGCCTAAGGTAAGAATCGCGATCGCGCTGGGGGCAAATTCACTAATTCCAGTTACCCAAACCAAACTAAATCCCATTAGCCACAGGGAAAAGGAAAACGTTAACGCCTCAGCCCGTCGAAAGCGATTCAGAAATCGTGCCATGGGCAATTGCATTACCGCTGCAAAGGTAATATGCCAAGTAAACAGGGCACTAATCATTTCTGGCGAAAAGCCTAGTTCTTCGCCACCTGTGGGAACATAATTACGAAGATACAGGGGAAGGGTACTTTGAATGGTAGCAATGTAGCTGGTAAACAAAACATTAACCGCAAGAAAAACTAATAGGGCGCGATCGCGCAGGGCAATTCCCCATCCTTGAAAGGGATTTTTCTGACTGGTGTCTTCTTCAAATTGATAACTTTCTGCAACTGCAAAATAAATCACTGCAAAGAAAATAACAAAGGAAATCCCATCTGCCACAAACAGGAACCGATAATTGCCTGCAGTACTAATAATCAATCCCCCTAATACAACACCAACGCCTAAGCCTAAACTATCCGCAACGCGAGTAATGGCAAAGGCTTCATTCCGATCCTCAGGGCGGGTAATATCAGCAATCACGGCTTCGGTAGCCGGCCAATATAACCCCACTCCCAATCCCATTAATAAGTTGCCTACCAGTAAAGTGGGAAAATCCACCGTTAACGCTAACACCACATCAGCGATGACAGATACTGCTGCTGATAGTAATAATGTGCGCCGTCTTCCCCAAGATTTGCTATCGGTAAATACCCCACCGAAAAAGCGACCCAAAACCCCAGAAATTTGACCACTTCCTATGGCAATCCCGACTAATGTTGCCGATAATCCCACTTGATTGACAAAGAAAATCGGAGCATAAAATAGAACAAACCCAGTTCCAATACTTGATAATAATCGCCCAAACGCTAAAATCCAAACCGTTTGATTCAGAGAGGGGAATTGGTCAGTTAGTTTTTGAAACATCAGTTGTTACAGGCATCAATTCCTAACAGTTATTCGTAGCAATCCTAAATCAATTAGAAATATTAAGTAGGTTACCATTCTTAATTGCCGTTTTATCAAGGCTTGCAGTTAATTAGATTTGACGTTTAAATTAGACCACTACTTACTTCGAGTTTCAATCAAAAATTCGTTGCCACCAAGGGCTTGATTGCTTATTTTCTATCTCAACAAAATCCATGGCTTGTTTAATTTCTTCTAAATCCCAACCCGTTAAATCCGCCAAGTTTTTAGCATTCCGTTGTTGTCGATTATAGACTTTTTGATAATAGTCTTTAGCTTCTGGGCAATCTGCCTCTCCTCGATAAGGATGACGAATAATATACCGTCCTTGGAAAAACTTTCGATTGGGAGTTTCTTGAAATCTTAAATCTTCAGGATAGAGATCGCGATTATAACGTAAATGGAGTCGTGTAATAAAAACGGAACTGTCATCCCAAAACACTCCAGCTTGTTTTAATTCTTCAGGATTTAGCGGACGTGCCGAACAAGGATCACAACTACCCATATCCCAAGCATATTCTAAAAACGCAGCTTTACCATTTTGCTCTTCCCAACTGTTTTTAAACATTGACTGATAAAATTCTGGAAAAATTTCTTCTTCTTTAATATAAACTGGGATATCAACATCAGAAGGGATTTTTACCGTGCGATAGTTAGTCAGTTCTGCTTGACCTTTTGGCGAAAGAATGTAAACTAATAAATCTTGATTTCCTTGGGCATTGAGTGTCCCTAAACGAATGGGTAACATAAAACGACGGGATTCATAAGCCATTTGTAAGGGACGCAAATTGGTAAATTCTTCGGGATTATAGTCTTCTAAATTAACTTTTGCCACGAAGAATTTTAAATTTTGAAGAATGTAAGGCTGTAATAATTCACTTGCCCCATCGGGAATATTATAATTATTATTTTGCAACCAAGTTTCTAAACCTTGAGATTCTGTTGCGCTGAGAATAACAATTGAATATTCTCCAACATCAAATTGTTCTTCTACGGTAACGCCTAAAGCATCATCTGATGGTGGTGCTTTTGGTGCTTGTTGCGCACCTTCAGGGCGTGGTGCAGAGTCATTTAATGTACGTCGTTGAGTTTGACAAGGATTATCATCAAAATATTCGACTAATCGAGGGGCACTAAAATTATCAATGCGTTTAATAATTTCTGGGGTTTGAACTTGTACTTGTTCTTGTTTTAAAACCACAGGTACCGGTACAACTAAGGCAAAATCTTTTGGTTCCCCTTGATAATCATTTGCCATGGTTAAAACGGTTCGATTTCCATCTCTGGCAATAATCACTTGCGAGGCTTGGTTATATAGACTGCCATCAGCTTGGGAAACATAAAAACCGCAAAAAGCAGATGCTGCTGGGGTGTTAAAGATAAACGTTGCAATGACAGTTATTGCAATTAAAATGCTCTTAAAGTTTAGCTGTTTCATGATTGTTTTCTCCCCAAGAATAAGTGGTGGTTTTCCAATTAAATTGTTTTCCTTGCCATACCGAATCCAACCATGGCGTTAATATTGATAGGAAAAATAAAGCCCAAAAAGGTGCAGTTGCTAGGAAAAATTGATATTTTAGAATTAACGTTAATAGCGCGATCGCGCTTGACCAAATCACTCTGGCTAAAGGATGATCAGGAATCGAGCGAGGATCACTAAGCATGAAAAAGGCAAACACTAATAAACTACCACTGGTTAATTCATGCCATAAAATATCCACTTCAAAGCCTAACCACAAATTTCGGAACGCAATGCCTAAGGCATAAACTATTAGAAACACAATAGTCGTTTCCCATCTTCCCAACCAACTTAAAATCACTCCCCCAATACCAACGAATAATAAAGCTAAGGAAAAGGAATCGCCCCACTGCCCTGGCGATATCCATGCTTGTTCAGTAAAACATAACACGGCAATAATCCCAAAATTGGCAGGATTAAACAAATGTTTGCCTCGATATCGAATTAAAAATTTACTCAAGATTGCACAACACGCTGCAATTGCTATGACGATTAATGAGGTGCTTCGTAACAGCAACGATAATCCCAATGCTGTAATTAAAGCACTGCGAGAAATTAATGCTGCTGTTTCTTGTCTTTTTAAAAACCGATTGGCTAAATATTGGGTGATTAGGGTAACGACAATAGCAGTTAGAATTTGATTGGGATGAATGGTAAAGTCAAAACCTTGCGTTAGCCCGATCGTCAAAAACAAGCTTAATGCTAAAATTTGTAAATCACGTACATCAACTTGGAAATTGAATGGTTTATCCATAACTCATCCTTATTTGAGAATGTTAGCGGAAAAAACAATGATAAATGGCTATATTTTAGCAAGTGAGTTTGAAAACTGATGATTTGTTACCGTCTTTGGAATGAAATTGCAGTAGCCTTAGAGACTGTTTTTTAAGAAAATATAAAAAGGGCGCGATCGCGCAAATTGTAGGAACATGATTAGTTATTCATCGGGGCAAGTTGGGGATCATCTTCACAAGCTGCTAATGGTTTGGCTTCTCCACTCTTAACGTTTAAGATTTTATCGCTTTTCTCATCAGTTATCACTTCCAAGCAAGCACAGCCATAACCATAATTCCCATTAAACTCCACCCATTCCTCAGAACTAAAATTGGGCCACCAATCACCATCACTCTCTGCTTGGTATCCTCCTTGAATACTAATTGTCCATGTTGTATCTCGATCTTGCAGCCAAATATTACTAGGCGTCGGATTTTGTAACCAACCACAGCGTGTTTCGTAAGGATCAGCGGTTTCAGTTTCATCGGTAGTATTTGATTGATCAGAATTACTAGAAGTAACTTGCCGATCCTTAGTTTCCTGATTAGTTTCCTGAATTCCTGCCGAGTCGCATCCTTGAACAAATGAAAGCAACACCGTCGTGATCATGGATAAACAAAAGAGAAAGGTTGGTTGGTGCATCAGTAAAAAAGAATTGTTTTCG
>JAHEOB010000098.1 GCA_018610095.1 Halothece sp. MAG | reverse complement strand
TGATCTGGAGCGCACCCGTTTAGAATCCCAAGTCTTAGCAGAACAGTTTGATTTATCTCAGTTAAAAGCAGCGCAAAATAATCAAATTTATATTGCCGATGGAAATTCCTATTTCAATCGCCCAGGGCCACGTTTAGTTGATTCTTTAGAGATTTTGGCAGAAATGCTTTATCCTAATCAATTCCCTTATGGGTATCATGGCAAAGCTTGGGAACAGTTTAAGTTACCCGTTACTCTCTAGCGTGTAATTATAGGAAGATGGGAAATCTCAATTACTCCCATCTCCCTTTTATTAATGATTGCCATGAGTGGGACATGGGGGCGCAGAAATGGAATGATCCAGCCAACCAATGGCTTGGTGAAGATGAGCAAGGGCTTCTTCGGTTTGCGAGGTTTGAAGATACACTAACGCTGCGGTAATGTGTTGATTGGCTTGGGCTTTGCGATTTGCCTTTAAGCGATGCCAGTCTTTGTGCCCGATCGCGCATTTTTGAGCTAACAGTTGCGCTAATTCTAAGGTACTTTTGTCCGCCAGTTCGTCGCTAGTAGCAGTGGAACTTAATTGTGACATAATGTTGATTTTTTCCTAGAGGTACAATAAGCTAACGGTTCTTTTCAATCTATTGTAAAATGCCAAGTTCTGATTCTCAGCCTCCAGAAGAAGAAAAACAGTGGGAAGATCGCCTGCAGCAAGCGGAACAAACCCTAATCAATCTTCGACAACGTTACGATCAAATTCAGCGCGATCGCGAGCGCAAAGAAGAAATTGAGGCGCAAATTCAACAACTGCAATCGGAATTAGAGTCGCTAGAGTATGAATTAGAAAGCAATCTTGTCAATTGGAAGGATTTACAAGAACCATTTTGGTTAGCAGTACGCTTTGGCGGGTTAGGGATCATTATCGGCTGGGTTCTGAAATCCTGTGCCAATTAATCCTTTAAGATATTCGATAACACATCTTGATGCATCATGGCGCGATCGCGCTGGGATTTAATTTGATCCGCAGTTAAAGCCATGCCATGGGAATAGTGATCTAACCATGCCTGTGTCATCTCGTCGGCATCCGTTGGCAGTTGGGATAATTCCCAAAAAGGAAAGTCTAATTCTGTCATTAATTGGGTGATTTTGGGATCGTAGCTAATGCCAAAACAGAGACACTTGTTGGCAGCAGCCATAATTAAACTGTGATAGCGCATGCCAATTGCCATTTCGACTGTTTGAAAAAGCCCGTTTAATCGTTTCGGAGATTGAGGCGGAATCAACTTGTAAGCATTCCCAGGCAACTCAGAGGCTACTCGTTCTGCTAAAGGCTGATCTTGTGGTTGAAAAGGAACGAGTAAAATAAAGGTTTCAGTAGCTTGTTGAAATGAACTTAAGGCTTGCGTCAAAGTTTGTCGATGTTGGCGAGTTAATTGCGGATGTTCCCGTAAGGTGACTGCTACCTTGGGAGAAGGAAGGTCCCACAATTCTGGAAGGGATTCACTCTCTAATACCCACACGGGATCGGGGGCAATTAGCGGCGACAGTCCCCATTCGTTCAGTAATTCTGCGGAAGCCTGATCGCGCACACTAATGCCAGCACAGCCCATTAATGCCCGACGGGTCAACCAACGAGAAAAGCGCGATCGCAGCGGTCCCACGCCTTGTGCCCAAGCAATAGTGGTCAAATTTCGTTGTTGGGCTAATGCCATTAATCCGCCATAATAAATGGGATTGCGGAAACTAGTAACATCCTGCATTAAACTACCGCCACCCCAAATGAAATAATCTGCTTGATTAAGAACTTTTAAAATAGAAAACGCAGAACGATTGGGAAATGCTGGCACTTGAAACTGTTGTCGGGTGCTTTTAGGATTCGCAGAAAGCACCAGCGGTTTCACCCCATCCGGAAGCATTGGCAGTAACGTTGTCAACAGGGCATCATCGCCAACATTCGATTGACCATAATAGCCACAGATAACAGCGTGTTTGGTGGTAGAACTGGTTTGCGTTGATGGCATGGCGAATTAAAAAAAGCGGTTAAAATTGAGGCAATACAAGGAGAGAAATCGTCATGACAGCACAAACTGACACCCTATGGGATCAATTTTTAAAACCCATTTTTAGTCAATTAATTGATCAAGAGCAATTCCAACAGTTAAAAGAAAGCATTAATTGGGAACAACAGCGCGATCGCATTGCTAATCCCCAACTAGAATATCCCAATTATTACCAATCGCAAAACTTTCATGGCATGGAAAATGGGTATCTTAATCCTGATGCTGCTATCACCTATGATCCCATTACAGCTTATGCGGTGCCACCCCATGAAACTTGGGTTCGCGAAGATGCCATTAAAATGATTTCGGGACAACCGAAACGGATTTTAGATTTAGGGTGTGGCACGGGATCAACAACGGTTTTACTTCAGGAAAGGTTTCCTGAGGCTCAAGTAATGGGGTTGGATTTGTCACCTTATATGTTGATTATGGCAGAACGGAAAGCGCAAGAAAAACAGCTTCCCATTCAATGGTGTCACGGCAAAGCCGAAGATACGGGATTAGAGGGGGAAACCTTTGATTTAGTTACAGCATCGCTGCTTTTCCATGAAACGCCTGTGGAGATTAGTAAAGCCATCCTCAGAGAGTCTTTTCGATTACTCCAAGGTGGCGGCCAATTTTTACTCCTCGATGGCAATCAAGAAACCTTGCGCTTTGCTAAGTGGTTACCTAAGATTTTTGAAGAGCCTTATATCGAAGACTATATTCAAGGCAATGTTGATGCGTGGCTAGACAATACAGGATTTGTGGCGGTAGAAACCCATACCATTTGGGGATTACATCAAGCTAGTATCGGCAGAAAACCGCAACCTGTTTCTTTTTCCCATGCTGTCAATGTAGAAGAATATAATGAAGATATGCCAGCTGCTGCACCTGCCTAAACATGAGTTTGAAAGCAGTCTTATTTGACTTTAATGGCGTTATTATTAACGATGAGCCTCTTCATAAAGAATTAATTGAAGAGATTTTATTAGAAGAGAACTTGCGTCCTGATGCTAAAGAACATAATGAAGTGTGTTTAGGGCGCAGCGATCGCGCTTGCCTAGAAACGATTTTATCTCGTCGCGGGCGTGTTGTTAGCGATGAATTTCTCGACAAACTCCTTGCCAAAAAAGGGCAACGTTATCGCCAACGGTTAGAAACACAACAACAATTACCCGTTTATGAAGGGATTACAGACTTTATCCATGAATTGTGGCGTAGTGGATTAATTCTTGCCCTTGTCACGGGGGCACGACGAGAAGATGTGGAATATATTTTAGATCGCATTAAAATTCGGGAAGCCTTTGTCACCATTGTCACCAGTGATGATGTTCGCACCAGTAAACCCAATCCTGAAGGCTATTTAACCGCCGTGGATCACCTCAACCAGTTGTATCCCAACTTAAATTTAACCCCCCAAGAGTGTCTTGTGATTGAAGATACCCCCAGTGGCATTGAAGCAGCGAAAAATGCTTCCATTCAAGTGGTTGGGGTTGCCAATACCTATCCGTTGCATATGTTACAGCGACAAGCCGACTGGGCAGTGGACTACCTCCAAGAATTAGAACTGGAACGGGTGAAACAACAGTTTGCCAATGTTAAAATTAATTAATTGGGGAATTAGCTCAGTTGGTAGAGCGCTGCGATCGCACCGCAGAGGTCAGGGGTTCGAGTCCCCTATTCTCCATATTGCTTATTTTTACAAATTGCTTGTCATGGTTTGTGATAAATACTTTTGTCGAAGTTCTGATATTTATCCATGCCGTTGTTGCAAGTTTTCGTAATTTTCTTTAACCCTTAGCGTGTCGGGATGGTTGGCACCCAATTTTTCTTCTAGAATTTGCCAAGCTTTTAAAAACATAGGTTCGGCATCGTCGTATTTGCCTTGGGCTAGGTACAACAAGGCGAGATTGTTGTAGCTGGTAGCGAGGTCGGGATGGGAGGGAGATAGGGCTTGTTTGTAGATTTCAAGGGCTTTGAGATAGAGGGGTTCGGCATCCTCGAGTTTGCCTTGGGCTCGGTACAACGCTGCAAGATTATTG
>JAHEOB010000097.1 GCA_018610095.1 Halothece sp. MAG | reverse complement strand
ACCAACGTTACTGTGCTGAGAATCCTTGAATAAGGAAATTTGGATGAGCGTCCTTGAACAATGGCAGGATGCTAGAACAAACAATTGCCGTTCATCAGAAGCTCGGTTCTTAAGGACAGGAGGTTTGAGAAAGACGCTTGTTGGTTCACAAAATTGCATTACGATCTCAAAATCTTCAAATTAGGTAAAGAAATTGGATGACTAAAATAGTTCTCAATCATAATGAACAGATAGAGTCAGCCTTACGTCGTTTTAAACGTAAAGTTTCTCAAGCGGGGATTTTTGCTGATATGAAGAAAAATCGGCATTTTGAAACCCCTGCCGAGAAACGCAAACGCAAAGAAATCAGCCGACATCGAGAACGTCGGAGATTTCGTAATCGTAGAAACAAAAAGTAACATTTAAGGAGTTATATGGCACAAGCACAATCAGGTGACAAAGTTCAAGTACACTATACCGGTAAATTATCTGATGGCACTGTATTTGATTCTTCGCGCGATCGCGAGCCATTAGAATTTTCTATTGGAGAAGGTCAAATTATCCCTGGGTTTGAACAAGCAGTCATTGGAATGGAACCAGGAGAATCCAAGACTGCCGAAATCCCTTCGGATCAAGCCTATGGACCCCATCGCGAAGAAATGGTGTTAGAAGTTGACCGTGAGCAAATTCCTGATGATATTGACGTTCAGCCCGGTCAACAATTACAAGTTCAGCATCCCAGTGGACAAATGATTCCTGTGGTGGTTACCAATGTGGCAGAGTCCAAGGTAACCTTAGATGCTAATCATCCTTTGGCTGGTCAAGATTTAACCTTTGATATTGAGCTTGTCAACGTAGCTGCTTAATTGTTTTTTTATCCCTATTTAGGCGGAAGTTAGAAACACTTCCGTCTTACTTAATGATTAAACAGCGCGATCGCTTATAGCGACATCGCGCTTAGTGTTCAATTTGATCCAAAGTTTCCCAAACGTGATGTAATAAGGAATCTAAACCTTGCTGTGTAACGGCAGAAATGGTCAACATGGGAGCAGTAGTCACTTCGCTCAATTGCTCTCTAACCAGTTGTTCGATTTCAGATTCCACCGCATCTGCTTTATTTAAAACAATCATTTGGGGACGTTTTCCGAGACTGGGATTGTAAGCCATTAATTCTTGTTGAATGGTTTGATAATCTTGCAGGGGATAATCGCTGGTGAGATCAATGAGATGAAGTAATAATTGGGTTCGTTCCACATGACGTAAAAATTCATATCCTAATCCTACCCCTTGATGGGCACCTGCAATTAAACCGGGAATATCAGCAAATACGGTGCCATCGCCAGTGGGTTTGCGAACTAACCCTAAATTCGGAGCAAGGGTTGTGAACGGATAATCTGCAATTTTGGGACGGGCAGAGGAAATAGCAGCAATGAGTGTGGATTTGCCGGCATTAGGCAAACCAATGAGCCCCACTTCTGCTAATAATTTGAGTTCTAATCGTAGTCGGCGTTTTTCACCTCGCTTGCCGGGCAATGCTTTTTCTGGGGCACGATTTTGATTGGTTAAAAAATGTTCGTTTCCCAGTCCGCCTTTTCCCCCTTGGGCAACACACAACTGTTGCTGATGTTGCACTAAATCGCCCATCAATTCTTTGGTTTCACGGTCATAGACTAAGGTTCCACAAGGCACTTTTAAAACGCGATCGCGCCCCTTAGCTCCTGTTTTACTTTTGGACCCCCCACGCTGTCCATCTTCCGCTTTATAGTAATGGTCGTACTTAAAATCCAACAACGTCTGTAAATTTTCATCTGCCTCTAAAATGACAGAACCTCCTTTTCCGCCATTGCCACCAGAGGGCCCACCAGCAGGAACATATTTTTCTCGATGAAAGGCAACAATGCCATCACCACCTTTTCCTGCAATCACATCTACATCTGCCTGATCAATAAACTGCATAATTATGACGATTAAATAGAAACAAACTGATAGTCGTGGATCAATCACTCTATCTGTGGTAAAATGCAAGAAATTTAGTTATTACAACTAAATGGTATCCAACTATATTAAACGAATCTCAGTTCAACTCCCAAATTTTGGATTTGCTGAGAACCTCAACGACATTTTCCAAGATGAGTTGGGGGATATGTCACACTGTGTAATAAGCAGGTCTACTCTACAATATTGACTGATGGTATTTGATCCTAACTTTTTTAATTCTGGCGTAAATAACGATCAATCATCTTCATCTTCTGAAGAACAACAGAATAACTCTCTTCTGCAATATCTTCAACAGCAAAACCCAGATGTCTTAGCTGAAATTGCTCGTTCGATTAGCCCAGAAGCCAAGGAAATTGTTTCCCAAAATGTACAAGGTTTGATCGGGATGTTACCGTCAGAGCAGTTTCAAGTCCATGTCACCACCGATCAGGATAATCTTTCTACCATGTTGGCTTCGGCAATGATGACAGGCTATTTCTTGCGTCAAATGGAACAACGGATGGAATTAGAAAACCGTATGGAAAACACCAATGATCCCAATGCTTGAGGGCAAAAATAGCTGACAAATCATTGACAAAAGATTAAGAGGGAGGTGTTCCCTTCCCTCTAGTTGTGTCACTTTAGAAAATTATCCCCCTTTGGCAAAGGCAGCCATAACAAGAACTGATAATAAAATGCCAGGGCTAAGGAGAAGAACCAGCAGAAAAAGTTCGTTGGGAGTCATAATTTCTTCATTTACTTAAGATTGACTCGCTTACCTCTCTAAAGTAACGCATTGCTGAAAGATTGTAATTAGAATAACAGATTATTTTAAAATTATTCTTTAAACCATGAACTCTACCATTTGATTAGCAGGGTTGGTTTTACCGACTGCTTTGTAATTCACTAACTAGGCTGGGAACGACTATAGTAACAAAAAATTAAATAAAATCACCTTTGGCAACTGGTTCGACTTGACCTCCGACTTTAACTTCATTGTGATTCGCTTTTAAGAATAATAAGGAAGGGCGATTCATTTCGTAACCTTGTTCCACTCGAATTTCAAAATTATCTTGATGCCAAAAATGATTCTGTAATAAATATGCTGCTAAACAGCCATTAGCACTGCCTGTTGCAGGGTCTTCGGGAACCCCAATTATAGGGGCAAAAACACGAACACATAAATCATTTTGTTTAGAATGAGTTTCAGCACAAAAAACAAGAATCCCATTAGCTTGTAAAGAACTCATTAATGATTCATATAATGCTAAATTAAGTTTAATCTCTTTTAATGCTACTAATTTTTGAATGGGTACAATGAGAAAATAATTTCCTGTTGATATTTCTTGAATTGGATAATCCTGATGAATTGCTTCTACAGGGAGACTTAAAACTTTAGCAATTGTTTCTGCAGAAACAGTTTGACCAAACTGAGGAGTCGGTTGTTCCATCCAAAAAATTTCTTCTCCTTGTAAATTTGTTTCCCAAGTAACTT
>JAHEOB010000096.1 GCA_018610095.1 Halothece sp. MAG | reverse complement strand
TACTTAAGATAGAATATAGCGGGAAATTGGAGTAAACTAGCCGTGACGAAACAGCGCGATCGCGCTCCCAATCAAGTCAGTTTGTTTAAAACAGGGTTTTCCACCGTTTTTATTTCTACTTTTATTACCATCTTCCTAGCGGAAATCGGGGACAAAACGCAGTTAGCAACGTTATTAATTACTGCTGAATCCAGATCCCCATTGGTGGTATTTATAGGGGCAGCCCTAGCACTCATTGCCACTAGCGTTATTGGGGTTTTAATTGGACAATGGTTGGCAAAGAATCTCCCTCCGCAAAGCCTGGAAATCATTATTGCGACTCTATTATTAGTGATTTCGATATTATTGCTAGGAGATGTCGTAGAAGGGATATAATCTTATCCAATAACAAATTGATTGTGGTCGTGGTTGGAGGAAGATTTTGACAAAATCACCCCATCAAACACGTCGAATTCCGGGAAGTTTTTTACTGGATTGGATTGAGCGCATTGGTAATCGGTTACCCGATCCCATTATCTTATTTGCTCTGCTATGTGTTGTTACGATTGTTGGTTCCGCGATCGCTGCAGGTCTCAATTGGACAGAAACTAATCCTGCAAGTGAGGAAACCATTTCGGCAGTTTCCCTGCTGAGTGCTGAAATGGTTCGACAGATTTTTACCAAAGCGGTGGATAATTTTGTAGAATTTCCCCCTTTGGGCACCGTTCTTGTTGCAATGTTAGGCGTGGGTGTTGCCGAACAAGTGGGGTTACTGGGAGCAATTATACGTCGGGTGGTTTTAGCTGCTCCTGCCCGTTATTTGACGCCAATTGTGATTTTAGCGGGGGTTCTTTCCAATATTGCCACGGATGCAGGTTATGTGGTTTTAGTCCCTATCGGGGCGTTAATGTTTCTCGCCTTTGGACGACACCCCCTAGTGGGGTTAGCAGCAGCCTATGCTGGAGTTTCTGGGGGATTTAGTGCGAATTTGGTGATTAATATTTTAGATCCGCTGTTAGCCGGAATTACTCAACGGGCTGCCCAACTTATCGAAGCAGATTATACCGTGAATGCCACTGCTAACTACTACTTTATGGCTGTTTCTACCCTGATTGTGGTTGTTACCTGTTGGATGGTAACGGATTGGATTATTGAACCGAGATTTGGTTCTTATCAGGGGGATCAGGAATTTAGCTTAGACTCTGTTAATGAGTCGGAACGTCGTGGCTTGCGCTGGGCTGGTTATAGTTTATTGGCATTTGTGGGGTTGATTTTAGTCCTAACTGTTCCTCCCAATGGGATTTTAAGGAATCCTGAAACCGGGGGACTGGTTCCCTCACCGTTACTGGAAGGGATAGTTTTTCTCATTACTATAACCTTTTTCATTCCAGCGGTTGCTTATGGTTATGTCGTAGGAAAGATTCAAAATAGTCGGGATATTGCCAAAGCAATGGCCGATTCTATGTCTGGAATGGGTTATTATATTGCCTTGGCTTTTGTGGCAGCTCAATTTCTTGCCTACTTTGATTGGAGTAATTTAGGAACCTTAGCCGCGATCGCGCTGGCAAATGGATTGGAAGCAATTAATTTAACAGGAATCCCGTTAGTCATTGCTAGTATTGTTGCGGTGGGATTAATTAATTTACTCATTGGTTCTGCCTCTGCCCAGTGGAGTGTCTTAGCCCCAGTTTTAGTGCCCATGTTTATGTTACTGGGTTACACTCCTGAGTTTGCCCAAGCAGTATTTCGGGTGGGCGACTCGATCACAAATATTGTTACGCCATTAATGCCTTATTTGCCTGTTATTTTAGCGTTTGGACAACGTTATGATTCGCAAATGAGTTTGGGAACATTAATCGCCACCATGGTTCCCTACGCGATCGCGCTGTTTATTAGCTGGAGTGGTTTATTAGCCCTTTGGATGATTTTAAATTGGCAACTGGGTCCAGCAGCACCTATTTCCTTATCTTAATTCCAAAACTCGTTTCCAAGTAGGAGTTTGTTAAAATAGAAACCCTACCGAAGCGCAGATATTCAGAGAACAAGCTGATGGCATCCCCCGTACAATTCCAAGATGAATTTGATATTGTCGTCGTCGGCGGTGGACATTCTGGTTGCGAAGCAGCCCTAGCTGCTGCCCGTTTAGGGTGTCGCACCCTGATGTTAACCCTAAACCTCGATCGCATTGCCTGGCAACCCTGTAATCCTGCAGTAGGCGCTCCTGCCAAGTCTCAATTAGCCCATGAGGTGGATGCCTTAGGGGGAGAAATTGGGAAAATGGCAGACCGCACTTATTTGCAAAAACGGGTACTGAATGCTTCCCGTGGACCTGCCGTATGGGCATTACGGGCACAAACGGATAAGCGGGAATATTCTCGGGTGATGCGCAATATTGTGGAAAATCAAGAAAATCTCACCCTTCGCGAAGGCATGGTAACTGACTTGGTATTGGGGAACAACGACGAAGTGATTGGGGTTGAAACCTATTTTGGAACCGCTTTTAAATGCCAAGCAGTTATTTTGACAACAGGAACGTTTTTAGGGGGATGTATCTGGGTTGGCAATAAATCCATGCCTGCTGGCCGTGCTGGCGAATTTCCCGCAATGGGATTGACCGAAACCCTAAACCGCATGGGCTTTGAAACAGGACGACTGAAAACAGGAACGCCTGCCCGTGTCGATAAACGATCAGTAGATTATAGCAAATTTGATTCCCAACCTGGGGATGAACAGGTACGCTGGTTTAGTTTTGACCCTGAAATGTGGGTGGAACGGGAACAGATGTGTTGTTATCTCACCCATACCACTGCTGAAACCCATCAAATTATTCGCGATCATTTACACGAATCTCCTGTTTATGGAGGGTGGGTTGATGCCAAAGGACCTCGTTATTGTCCCAGTATTGAAGATAAAATTGTTCGCTTCGCTGATAAAGATAGCCATCAAATCTTTATTGAACCAGAAGGACGAGATATTCCAGAACTGTATATCCAAGGCTTCTCAACTGGTTTACCCGAAAACTTGCAACTAGCAATGTTGCAAACCCTGCCTGGGCTTGAAAACTGTCAGATGTTACGGCCTGCCTATGCCGTGGAATACGACTATTTACCGGCAACCCAGTGTTACCCCACTATGATGACGAAAAAAATTGAGGGCTTATTCTGCGCTGGGCAAATTAATGGCACAACCGGTTATGAAGAAGCAGCAGCCCAAGGCATTGTTGCCGGCATTAATGCCAGTCGGTTTGCCCAAGGTGAAGAAATGGTGGTTCTCCCTCGTGAAGGCAGCTATATTGGCACGTTACTGGATGATTTATGCACCAAAGAACTGAGGGAACCCTATCGGATGCTAACCAGTCGTTCGGAATACCGCCTCATTTTACGGTCTGATAATGCGGATCAACGATTAACGCCCTTAGGACGAGAAATTGGTTTGATTGATGATCGTCGTTGGGCTTTATATGAACAAAAACAAGCCAATATTACGGCTGAAAAAGAACGGCTCCATGGTACGCGAGTGAAAGCGCATGATGAAATTGGTCAACAAATTATTGCGGCTACCGGACAAAATATTAAAGGGTCAGCAACCCTAGCGGAATTACTCCGTCGTCCCGGTTTTCATTATGCAGAATTAGAACAATATGGATTAGGTGATGCTAACTTAAATCGCGTGGAAAAAGAAGGGGCAGAAATTGATATTAAATATGCCGGCTATATTCAACGGCAACAAAAGCAAATTGATAAAATCACGAAACAAATGAATCGCCCCTTACCTTCTGATATCGATTATATGCAAATTGATTCCTTATCCATGGAAGCCCGTGAAAAACTAAGCAAAGTCCAACCTTTAACCATTGGTCAGGCTTCGCGAATTGGTGGCGTTAACCCTGCCGATATTAATGCCTTGTTAGTTTATTTAGAGTTCCATAATCGTGAATTAGTTAAACAATAAAAGGATGATTTTCAATAATTAGGACGAGTTGGGAGTGATGCTTCCCAACTCCCGATTCTTATGACATCATTAAAAATTCTCGGGCTTGATCCAGGGCTTGCCACACTTGGATTTGGTTGTATTCTTGCCCACTCTGCCCCACCCAGTAAAAAAATCAAAGACGATCAACAACCCCTGCAATTATTAGAGTTTGGGGTTATTGAAACCCCTAGCAAGCAACCCTTACAACAGCGATTAGTAACCATCTATGAAGATTTACATAGCTTAGTGAGTGATCTTCAACCTGATCTCATTGCGATTGAGAAACTTTTTTTTTATCGGATGGGGAATACTATTAAGATTGCTCAAGCAGGCGGCGTTGTTTTATTAGTATTAGGACAAACCCAACTTCCTTATGTTGAATTTAGTCCCCCTGAAATTAAACAAACCCTAACCGGTTATGGGAAAGCGGATAAACAACAAGTCCAAACCGCCATTACCCGAGAATTATATCTGAGTTCAGTGCCACAACCGAATGATGCTGCTGATGCTTTGGCAGTAGCGTTAACGGCTTGGTTTCATCATGATTAAATGGTCTGCTCTGACTATCTTAAATGTCACGAGAGGATGCTCACTAAAGCTCCGCTCCACTATAGCCGAAGGCTTAGTGGCGAGATGAATCGTGACCAACAAAAAAGTCCGTCAGGACATCCTTACAGAAGTAGTTAATCTCTGTAGGATTAGTTAAACTAGATTTACTCTAACAAAAAAGTCCAATGCTTACCCTTTCTTACGAGTATAAGTTAGAACCAAACCAACCCCAAATCGACATGATCGAGCATACGCTCGGTGTATGCCGAACGGTTTGGAATTATGGGCTTAGAGAAAGAAAAGATTGGATTAATTCTCGAAAATGCCCCATTAACGCTTGCTCAATTGAAAAGGAATACATTATCCCTCCTGATGAACCTTATCCTAGTTACTCAAGACAGGCAAAGGCTTTAACTGAGGCTAAGAAAGATAGCGAACGGCTTAAGTCAGTTAATGCTCAAGTTCTCCAACAAGTGTTGAGAACTTTAGACAGAGCATTTTCTGACATGAAGTCTAGAGGCTTTGGGTTTCCCAGATTTAAGAATAAGTATCGTTTAAGGTCTTACATAATTCCTCAGTTAGGTAAAGAGCCTGTAAGGGGAAATCAAGTCAAACTACCTCAGTTAGGTTGGGTCAAATTTAGAAAATCTAGAGAGATTCGAGAAGGGTTTAAGCTTAAACAAGCCAGAGTGATCAGAAAAGCCTCTGGTTATTTTGTCATCCTTTCTCTCCAGTTAGACGTGGCTGTTCCTCAACCTTTTCCTCATGGGCATCCCAGAGGGTTAGACTTAGGGTTTGATAAGTTTGTGGCTACCAGCGATGGCTTAGAAGTTAAGCGACCTCGGTTTTTAGAGTCTCTACAAAGGAAGCTGAAATTGCTCCAACGTAGGCTCAAAAACAAAAAGCAAGGGTCAAATAACCGCCATAAACTAAACAGAAAGATAGCGAGAGTTCATCAACGTATCTCTGACGCTCGTAAAGACTGGCACTTTAAGTTAGCTCATCAATTGTGTGATGGAGCAGGAATGATCTTTGTGGAAGATATTGACTTCCGTAGTTGGCAAAGAGGAATGTTGTCTAAACACGCCGCCGATGCTGGCTTTGGTCAGTTTATAAACATCCTTCAATGGGTTTGTTGGAAGCGTGATGTTTACTTTTTTGCCAAAGTAAACAAGGATGGCACTTCCCAAGAATGTAGTCAGTGTGGAGCGCATACAGGTAAAAAGACGCTAGAGGTTAGAGAGCATCATTGTCCTGAATGTGGATACACAGGTTCACGGGATGTGGTAAGTGCTGAAGTAATAAGAAATCGTGGAATCTCCGACCTCGGGCAGGGGTTAGAGACTAAACAAATTGCCTGTGGAGGCGATCTGGCGGGGGTGAAGGGAACTTTGCCTAGTCAAGAGCCTGAGACAGGAAACAAGCGTGGCAACGCTAGGAATCTCCCGTCATAGCGCGTAGCGTTTGACGGGAGAGGATGTCAATTCATATCCGTCATTGCTTGCTTAGCAACACCCGCGATCGCGCTATCAGTGGGTCTCGGTAAGTGATAATAATTCCCGCCTGCGGTTTCAGCTAATTCCTTAGCAAACCCCGTGGAAACAAATTTATTTTCGGTATCAATCACCAATAATTTAACCCCAAGGGCACGAATTTTACCCGCAATGTCTAAGATTTCTTGTTTCAGATTGGGTTTTTCCTCAGGTAACGGTTCACCCAGCGATCGCGCTAAAGGAATATTCCCGCGACCATCAGTAATCGCTACTAAAATCACTTGACCAATATCCCCTGATTTTTGGGCATTCATTCCCACATGAACCGCTTGGGTTAAGCCGTGAGCTAATGGTGACCCGCCACCACAGGGAAGGGTTTCTAACCGTTTCCGTGCCATGGTAATGGAACGAGTGGGGGGTAATAGTACCTCCGCTTGTTCTCCTCGAAATGGGATTAACGAGACCTGATCCCGATTTTCATAGGCTTCAGTTAATAATTGCAGCACTGCCCCTTTTGCCGATTGCATCCGATTTAATGCCATTGAACCTGAAGCATCTACTAAAAACACCACTAATGCCCCAGCTTTACGGGCAAGGCGTTTCGAGCGCATATCGCTCTGTTCCACAATCACGCGCCGATGGGGATAACGCTGTCGCCGTGATTTCTGATAGGGGGCTGCGGCTCGCAAAGTAGCATCCACAGCAATGCGGGTGACTTTCCCCTTGGGTAACATGGGCTTGACATAGCGTCCCCGTTCATCGGAAAAAATTAAGCCCCGACTCCCGGAAGTGCCCTGCTGCTGTTGTGCCATTTCGGAAAAATAGAGGACACTGGGATCCATAATTGCCCCTTCTGGGTCAAAAACAAATTCTTCTGGAATTTCAGGGGCTTGTTGTTCTTGTTGTTCTTCACCTTGATCATCCTCTTGAGAAGATTCTTCCTGATCATTATCTTGAGAAGACTCTTCTTGGGGAGGATCAGGTTCCTGTTGATCTTGAGGAGAATCGTCTTGCTCAGGCTGATCGGGTTCCTCTTGTTGCTCGTCATCATCCTCATTTTGACTTTCTGGGGGAGGTGGCGGTGGCGGTTGTTCTTGTTCCGGAGGCGTTTGCGCCACCTTAGAGCGAGGCACAATTACTAGTTCCACAGCGCGACGTAAATCATCCCCATTCACTTCATTACGCCCATCTAGAGCCGCAGCAGCTTTTGCCACTCGCACCGCAAACAATTCGGCACGATGTCCTTCCACTGCTCCTCGCACTGCTTCTTCCACTAAATAATTCGTTTGTTCGGTTGTAATGGTTACTTCCTTGAACCATTCCCGTGCCAAGATAATATCAGTGCGGAGTCCTTCTAAATCGCCTTCATATTGCTGAATAAAATCTTGTTGGGAATTAGCAAAATTAATGACTTGATCCACTGCTTGCACCCGTTGATCTAAACCTAATACCCCATCGGCAGATAGGGTAATGGCAATACGGTCTAATAAATGCTCTCGTAGCGGTTTCTCTTCAGGATTAAAGGTGGCAATCAATAGGGGTTTACAGGGATGTTGGAAACTAATGCCTTCGCGTTCAATAACATTACGCCCTTCACTAAGCACCGATAGCAATTTATTGGCAATTTGCTCATCGAGTAAATTAATTTCATCAACGTAGAGAACGCCGCGATGGGCTTTTGCTAATAGTCCTGGCTGAAAAACGGTTTTTCCTTCTTTAACCGATTGTTCTACATCGACCGACCCCAGTAAACGGTCTTCCGTTACCCCCAACGGAATTTGCACAAAGGGGGCAGAAATTACTTCTGTTGGGATATCAGTGGTGTCCCCATATTTAGCAAACGTGTCATCATCCCAATCTTGCTGATTATTGGGATCACAATTCGCGATCGCGCCGTGGACAATTTCAATTGGGGGTAGCAGGGAATGAACGGCTCGCGCCATCACGGATTTTGCCGTCCCGCGTTTTCCCGAGATGGCAACGCCCCCTAATTTGGGGTCAACTGCAGCTAAAAGTAGGGCAAATTTAATTGCTTCCTGTCCAACAACGGCGGTTAGAGGAAACGTCAAATTAGTGGAAGAAGTTGTTTGTGTAGCCATATTTTAGATTTTGGCAAATTTCCCGCCATTTGTTAACCCCAGATCACGAAATAGCCTTCTTTTTTTGAAACGATTATTTCCCATTGAACAACGTATTCGGCAAATTCAAGACTGTACTCAACATTTGCCAAGGGTAGAGGTCGATCATTTTAGTGGTTTAACGGTAGAATATGCCAAAAAACGGAATGCAGAAGTTATTTTACGAGGGTTACGGGTATTGTCCGATTTTGAAAAAGAATTACAAATGGCTCATACCAATCAAACCCTCTCGGAAAGCATTGAAACCGTTTTCTTAGCCACCTCTAATGAATATAGCTTTTTAAGTAGTAGCGTTGTTAAAGAAATTGCTCGCTTCGGTGGCTCAGTGGAGCATTTAATTCCTGAAAGTGTTGCCCTCGATTTATATAAATGGTACAACAAGACTCCTACAGCGAATCCCAATCAACCCCAAACCAATACCAACCTTCCTCAGAACAACTCATTATCCAACAAAAACTCCAACAACTGGAAGAATTTATTGTAAATAATAATAATATTTCGCTAACGCCTTACAAAGTTATTAATGAGGACAAGTTGGTTCAATATATGGATCAACTTTGGGTAAGTTTATCCGAATCCAACCAAAACCAATACCAACCTTCCTCAGAACAACTCATTATCCAAGAAAAACTCCAGCAACTCGAAGAATTTATCCTAACCAATAATAATATTCCGCTAACGCCTTACAAGGTTATTAATGAGGAAAAGTTATTTCAATATATGGATCAAGTTTGGGAAAGTTTGCCCTATGCCTTTGAACAAGCCCAACAAGAAGCAGCAGAAATTCGTTCCAAAGCCGAAAAAGAGGATGATCAATAAATAGAAAAACCGCGATGGGCTTTTGCTAATCGTCCTGACTGAAAAACGGTCTTCAGTTATCCTAACGGAATTTGCACAAATGGGCAGAAATCACTTTTTTTGGGATATCAGTGGTATTACCATATTTGGCAAACGTGTCATCATCCCAATCTTACTGATTATTGGGATAACAATTCGCGATCGCGCCGTGGAT
>JAHEOB010000095.1 GCA_018610095.1 Halothece sp. MAG | reverse complement strand
CACTTAATTATCGGGGCAATTCTTGCTTGGTTTTATCCCCTAACGCGAGAAAAGCATCAACAAATTTGCTTGCAATTAGCGGAAAGAAATAACCCCAAGACTGAGGACTAGTTTATTTTTCGCAAGGAAGGTAATTTGATATGAAAGCAAACAAGCGTGTAAATTAAGGTTTAGGTGTTATTTTTATTTTCCCAATTTCTAATTATGATCAGGCTAAGACAATTACAACCCTTCATTCGAGCCAGTTTCACCATTGTATTACTGATTAGTCTTTCCATTGGGCTGAGTGGTGCGTGGTGGGATTTTGATTTCTTTGGTCGAGATGGGGAACAACCACAAGAGCAACCCCGTCAAAGTGCCCTTCCCAAGGGAGAAGCCATTACCGATCCCACCTCTTTATTAAGATATTCGCTTCCCTTTGAAAATTACGCTGCTCGTGATTTACAGCGTAGTATTGAAGATATCGGATTGCAATTACGGGCGAAACGTTGGGGGGCAGTTAATCAGGATATTAAACAGGCAAGTCGGGTTTTAAATTCTAAAACTCAAGAATTATTAGCGAATACTCCTGACGGTAATCGTGAGGCAGTTAAAGAATTACTTCCGGAACTGAAAACTAAGTTAAATGAGTTACGAGAAGTAACGGATCAGCGTGATTTGGAACAAGTTTGGATTAAACGCCGAGAGATGCTTAATCAGCTTGATGATCTCGAAGCGTTATTAGTGGATGAGTTTCCCTTTGAAATTCCAGAAGAATATGCGCATCTGCCTCGATTAAAAGGGCGTGCCACCGTCGAAGTAGAAACCAATAAAGGGGATTTAACTGTTATTGTTGATGGTTATAGTGCCCCGATTAGTGCAGGTAACTTCGTTGATTTAGTCGATCGCGGCTTTTATGATGGATTAGAATTTAATCGGGTCAATGATTTCGTGGTTCAAACCGGTAATCCCCCCGGCCCAGAAGAAGGGTTTATTGATCCTGAAACAGGTGAATATCGATCCATTCCCTTGGAAATTTTAGTTAGAGGGGATGAAAAACCCATGTATGGAGCAACATTAGAACAATTAGGACGATATCAAGCTCAACCGGTATTGCCGTTTTCCGCTAATGGCGCAGTCGCGATCGCGCGTCCGAGTGATGATCCCAATGGGGGTTCGTCCCAGTTTTTCTTCTTCAAATTTGACTCGGAATTGACCCCACCGGGGGCTAACTTCATGGATGGGCGTTATGCGGTCTTTGGTTACACCGTGGAAGGAGATGAAATCCTAGAGGATATTAAAGTCGGAGATCAAATTATCTCTGCGGAAGTGATCAATGGGCTTGAAAACTTAGAACGTCCCCAAACAGTTGCCAACAGCAACGATGACACAACCACTTAATCTGACAGTTGCCGATATTGGTGAACAGGCCCTGTTAGCAAGGCTGCACCATTTTTGCGCAAGGGATATCGTAGGGGATGATGCTGCTGTGGTCGATTTTCCCAGTCATCATTCCCTTGTTATCAGTAGTGATGTTTTGGTGGATGGCGTTCATTTTCGTGATGGGGTCACCACTTCCCCAGAAGATGTCGGTTGGCGCGCGATCGCTGCCAATTTATCGGATTTAGCAGCGATGGGAGCCACCCCATTAGGTATTACGGTTAGCTTAAGTTTGCCCAGTACGGTTTCAGTGGCTTGGATTGAAGGCGTTTATCAAGGGTTAAGTGAGTGTCTCCAGCAGTATAAAACTTTGTTATGGGGAGGTGATGTTACTGCCTCCTCAGTTATTACCCTTGCCATTACCGCGATCGGAAAAGTACAACCACAACGAGTGATTCGTCGTCAGGATGCCCAAGTGGGTGATGTCATTTTAGTAACAGGAGACCATGGTTTATCCCGTGCTGGCTTAGAGTTACTCTTCCACCCCGAAAGACAGCAAGAATTAGAAGCAACTGCCCGTGAAAAACTAATCAAAGCCCATCAACGTCCGAAACCTCGTTTAGATATTGTTCCCCTATTAGAGACAATTCAACCACCCTTTCGTATTGGGGGAATGGATAGTAGTGATGGCTTAGCGGATGCTGTCATTCAAATTTGTCAAGCAAGTGGCGTTGGGGCAACAATTAAGCAATCTCATCTTCCTATTCCCAAAGAGGTCGTTCCATGGGTAGGTTTACAACAGGCATTGCAATGGAGTTTGTATGGCGGAGAAGATTTTGAATTAGTGCTAACTTTGCCTCCTCAACAAGCGCAACAGTTGCAGCGATCGCTCAATGGTACTGCAACGATTATGGGAGAAATTACTGCTGATTCCACAATTACGCTAGAAGATTCTGAAGTTTCTCTCGATCTCACCCAAGGCTTTCAACATTGGAGTTAAAACAGAAAATAGCGTTGCGCCATGGGTAAGTGAGTTGCGGGTTCACAGGTTAAAAGTTCCCCATCTGCTTTAACTTCATAGGTTTCGGGATTAACTTCAATATTGGGTTGAGCAGTGTTGAGTTTCATATCTGCTTTGCCAATCTCTCGGGTGTTGGCAACAGCAACTACCTGTTTTTCCAAGGCTAGTTGTTCTCCAACATTCGCTTCCATACCTGCTTGCGAAACAAAGGTAAGACAGGTGCGAGGAATGGCATCCCCGTAACTGGCAAACATCGGTCGCATGTGAACTGGTTGTGGTGTCGGAATACTAGCGTTCGGATCACCCATTTGGGCCTGCGCGATCGCGCCTCCTTTTAAAACCAGTTGCGGTTTAACACCAAAAGAACTGGGTTTCCATAAACACAAATCTGCTAGTTTTCCCTGTTCAATCGAACCGACATGATGACTAATCCCGTGAATCATTGCGGGGTTAATGGTGTATTTTGCGATATATCGTTTCGCCCGAAAATTATCATGGCTTTCGCTAGAATTATCAGGAGAGGGTAATAAACCCCGTTGCATTTTCATTTTATGGGCGGTTTGCCAACTGCGAATAATGTTTTCTCCCACGCGCCCCATTGCCTGTGAGTCTGATCCGATGACACTAAAAGCTCCTAGATCATGCAAAATATCTTCTGCTGCGATCGTTTCCCGACGGATTCGCGATTCAGCAAACGCCACATCTTCTGGAATATTGCGATCTAAATGGTGACATACCATCAACATATCCAAGTGTTCTTCTAAGGTGTTGGTGGTATAAGGGCGAGTGGGATTGGTGGATGAAGGGAGGACATTACTTTCCCCACACACTTTGATAATATCAGGAGCATGACCTCCCCCAGCTCCTTCCGTGTGATAGGTGTGAATGGTTCTGCCCTGAAACGCATTGATGCTATTTTCAACAAACCCTGCCTCGTTTAGGGTATCGGTGTGGATCGCTACCTGCACATCATAATTATCAGCCACTGAGAGACAATTATCAATGGCTGCTGGGGTTGTTCCCCAGTCTTCATGAAGTTTCAATCCCATTGCCCCTGCTTTGACTTCTTCCTCAAGACCTTGGGGTTGCGAACTATTCCCTTTTCCAAAAAAGCCTAAGTTCATGGGAAAGGCTTCCGCAGCTTGTAGCATCATCTGAATATTCCATGATCCGGGGGTACAGGTCGTAGCATTGGTGCCAGTTGCAGGACCCGTTCCCCCGCCAAACATCGTGGTAATTCCTGAGGCGATCGCGGTTTCCACCAATTGGGGACAAACAAAGTGAATATGGCTATCCACCCCGCCAGCGGTCAGAATCATTCCTTCTCCAGCAATCGCTTCGGTGGCTGGACCAATAATAATATCCACATTGTCTTGAATATAGGGATTTCCCGCTTTACCAATTTTGGCGATTCTGCCATCTTTGATTCCCACATCTGCTTTGATAATGCCCCACCAATCCAAAATCAAGGCATTGGTAATCACCACATCGACCGCTCCTTGGTCACGGGAAATTGGGGATTGCCCCATGCCATCCCGAATGACTTTCCCGCCACCAAATTTGACTTCTTCACCATAGGTGGTCAAATCTTGTTCTACTTCAATCCATAATTCTGTATCCGCCAAACGCACGCGATCGCCCACCGTGGGACCAAAATTATCCGCGTAGGCTTGGCGTTCCATATGATAACTCATTTTTGTCGTTCTCCTTACTCAATTATTCAATACTGCGATATTTAAAGACTTGCGGTAATTGGTTTTTCAATAACTGATCAATCTTTTCTGCATTAGGTTGATGAATAAATGGTCTACGGGGATAGATTCGATCATTGACCCAATAGGGGGACCAGTTTTGAGTGGTTTCAACACAAGTTTCTGCAAACCCTTCTAAATCAAAATTCTCTTGTTGTTGTAAGCAACCATTTAAGAAAATATCGACATAACTTTGTACAATTGGGTGGTTATAATTGGGCTGATCAGGATTATTATCCTCAAGGGTATAGATCCAAATCTGAGCATTATCTGGAATCGAACCCGCTAAAACCTCTAACTGATTGTGAGCAACTTGTTCTCGACAATATCCGCTCTCTCGGCGATCTGTCGCAGTTAATTGGTCGAAATCCTTAAGTGCATAGGTAACTGCATTAAACCGACTTTCTGAATTGGGAATGGCAGCTAAATAAGTCGTTCGCTTGCCCTTAAAGCCCCAAACTCGTTCAAACCCCGAGACAAACACTGGTGTAACGTCTTTAATTTCAGCTGTTGTACGAGTTCGAGATTCTTTTTCCATTAAACTGCCATACCCCAAAATATACTGTGGGGCTTCAGCATTGGGATCGGGATGACAAGAATCAGTTTGTTGGGCGTTGACTTCTGCTGGTAATAAACTACCCAACAAGAATACACCAACTAGAGAGCCTTGCGATTTTCTAATTATTTGTTTAACGGTGCTAAAGTTTACCATTGATCTGACCATTAAAACCGTAAATTTCACGACGACCCGCGATCGCGACTAATTCCACTTCCCGTTCATCCCCTGGTTCAAACCGAATTGCTGTTCCCGCAGGAACATTTAACCGCATGCCTTTAGCTGCTTCGCGATCAAATTGCAAAGCAGAATTGACTTCATAAAAGTGAAAATGCGATCCCACTTGGATGGGACGATCTCCTGTATTGGCAACGTAAATGGATTTCAATTCTCGACCTTGATTTAATTCAATTTCTCCGGATTGAATCTGCATTTCTCCTGGTATCATTACCAACTCTCCTTAAACAATGGGATGATGAACTGTTATTAACTTCGTGCCATCAGGAAAGGTTGCTTCCACTTGGACTTCATCGACCATTTCCGGAACCCCTTCCATGACATCGTCGCGAGTGAGTAACGTTTTTCCATAGTTCATTAAATCAGCTACAGAACGACCTTCTCGCGCTCCTTCTAATAAACTAGCGGAAATATAAGCCACCGCTTCGGGATAATTTAATTTTAATCCTTTTTCTTTACGTCTTTCTGCTAACAGTCCAGCCGTAAAAATGGATAATTTGTCTTTTTCTTGAGGTGAAAGTTCCATAGCAATTTAATGACAAAACTGCATCTTAAATATGCCAAATCCGAGGCGTAACCGGGCTAACTTGCCCATTCCATTGACGTAATAATCGCCAAATCTTAATAAACCAGTTTACCACTTTCGCACGAGAATTTCCTCGATAACGACACAATAATCCTGACATTAATTGGGTTGTTCCTGCCTCTGCTGTTGCGTCAGTTTCTTCCCATAATTCTCGCACTTGAGTGATTAATTGTGAAGAAACTGGTTTTCCGACCCAAACCAATGTTCCCACTAAGGGATAGCCTCCTAATCCATGAGGGCTTTCCCATACCTGTTTGCTCCCTGGTAGCCAACCGCGATCCACCCAAATTAATTGTTCATCCTGCCAAACTTGGGTTGCGGAACGCCAATCTCCCTGCTGAAATTTCTCTCCTCTCGCGGAACGCCCAAAACGAACAATTTCCCAACCTAGCCAAGTTGCTGTCGAAGCAAGATTCACTTTTAAACGTTGACGATATTGTGCTTTGTCAAAAACAATCATTTCTCTAGGAAGATACTCTAAACAAGCATTCTCCCCGACATCAATTTGGGTTTCTTGTTCTGCGGT
>JAHEOB010000094.1 GCA_018610095.1 Halothece sp. MAG | reverse complement strand
GCATTGGGACCTAGTAAACCAAAAATTTCCCCAGGCTGCACCTCAAAGGTAACGTCTTTAACTGCTGTTAGGTCACCATAGGATTTTTTTAAGTTTTGGATAGAAACAGCAGGTGTCATAAAACTAAGTTTGTATAAAAATGTTAAGTGTCCTCGCTTTTATTGTAAAAGTTATATGTTATTGCTTGTATGTTGCCACCACGGGAGCCAATTTTCTAGGTAGGCCTAGACTCCAATAGGTTACCCACTCCATTATTCCTTGGCTGTTGATCCAGCCATTGTTGCAGAATAATTGCTGCAGCATGGGCATCAATTTGCGCTTTATCTCGCTTGGGAGAAAACCCTTTTTTACTTTGAAGTCGGGTTTCTGCTTCAATGGAGGTTAATCGCTCATCCACATACTCAATTGGCAGTTGTAACGCCTTTGCTAAACGTTGAGTATATTGTTCAATCCGTTTTCCTTGTTTTCCTAACTCTCCATTGAGTCCATAGGGTAAACCAATGACCAAAATCGTCACATCCCGCTGTTCAATTAACGTTTTGAACTGTTCCACATCTTGAGACCATCGGCTTCGTTGAATGGTTGTTAAGGGAGTTGCAATCAATCCCGTTCCATCACAACCTGCAACACCAATCCGTTTTTTACCAATATCAAGTCCTAAAGCAGAAATTTTGTTAATCACGCTGTTCTCCCTGTTTTGCTTGACCATTGGTTTCCTGTTGTTCCTTATCAAAGGAAGTAGGTAAGAAATTCAGCCAAGGTAAACGACTAGGAATGGGGGGACGGCCAGGACGTAACCCTTGTAACACGCCTGATAATTGTAGGCGTTCTAAAGAGGCAGACGGTGCTTCTCGTAATTTGTGCCAAACGGAACGGGAAAGTAGCAAAGTATGTTCCATACGTTCGGCGCCAATCTGTTCCAGATATTCTTCTCGTTCTGGTTGATAGTCAGCAGAAGCCAGTAACAGTTTACTGTCACCAGTTTTGGGCAGGGAGTGAGCCATTTTTGCCAATAATTCCGGATAGAGCCAAGTATAAGCCGGATGAACTGTTAATTTCCCTTGATAAAGTTCCGACTGTAATTGATGTTGGTTGAGATGAAAATACCCGATCGCGGCTTTCCTTTGGGGTTCAAAAACATATCCCTCTTTACTAAGCGTTTTGCCAAACCACTGTTGTAGCTGCGTCAGGGTTTTTTCAAACAAATTACGTTTAAAATCATTAATATGGCGATCAAAGACTTGGCGCAATAACGGCGGCATGGAAACGGTATCCAATTGATAAAGCAGTTGGGCATCGGCATTATTAATGGGCAGTAAGTTGGGTAATTGGGGCTCGTGTTGCGCTAATTCTTGGAGTTTTTCTGGCGCGATCGCCCAATAGGTAAACTGGGCTAAGGGTTGAAAGCCATTGCGACGATATAACGCCAAAATATTTTTATGGTGGATATTAACTTCTAGAATCCAAGTTCTTGCTTCCCAGATAGTTTCAAAGCAATATCGTAATAGCTGTGAGCCAATCCGTTTCCCAGCCACGGGATAATCAGGATCGACGATAATATGTTCGACTTGCCAAGTGCTACGGGTGCTATTGGTGGGAGCAACTTTAATTGCTCCAACAACCTCATCTTCCCGTTGAGCCACATAGATGCAAAAATGATGTTGGGCAGGATTAGGAAATAGATTTAACAGTTTGATGGCGCTATACCAACGCCGAAAACTGTGGAGAGCTTGCGTTATAGCCAGTTGAGAACCACTATGATGGAACTGGTGACACTTATCCACCAGCGACTCAATTGTCGGTAAATCCTTATACTGGATAGAACGAATTGTCAAGTTGTTGTCTTCAGGAACAAATAAATTCATGTTGATCTAAGATAATGATTTGTCACCCATTTCAATTTTCCACAACAATCACTTCTGTTGCTTTGGAATTGCTTTGATCTTAACGGGTTTGCTACTTCCCCTAAACTTTAAAGAAACTTATTTTCTTTGTTAGCGTATTGCAATCAATACTGGCTATCGCATTTTCCAACAAGCTATGAAACGCCATCAGGGGGACAATAACACCAAATTTGGGATGCTTTAGTTGGACTACCATTCTACTGACGATTGTTCCAAAAAGGTCAAGGCTCTTGCTAGAAGGCAAAACCATTGTGCCCCAAGCACGGTTTGTTGTAAATTTTTGTAAATTATAATTAATATTCAGTGACCATTACTTTAAATGTTAACTCTTAAACAAGTGATATCAAGCGAGGAAAAACGATTAATGAAATTACAACCGTTGGGGGGATTCCCTGCAACAGCACTCTTGATGGGTCATATAGCTGCCATGCTCTTTGGTTTAGCGGGTTTAGTGATCGTTGTTCCCAATGGGGAATTAATTGCTAATCTTCCGCCTATGGGACAAATGGCGTTCCGCTACTCCATGGCTGGCGGCGGCATTGTGTATATGTTACTTGGGGCAAGTGCAGTTGCCTACTATGCCTATCAAATTGTTGGGGGCAGACGGTGGTTAACCTTTATGGTTTCTGCTGTCACCCTATCATTAGCCAGTGAATTATTAGGAACAAGCACTGGGTTTCCTTTTGGGGAGTATCATTATCTGAGTGGATTAGGTTATAAAATTGCGGATTTAGTGCCTTTTACCATTCCCCTATCTTGGTTTTATGTCGGGTTTTCGACTTATTTAATTGCAAGGGTCAGTTTAGAACATCGTTCCCAACCAAGTTGGATCAAATCTGTAAGCGCGATCGCGCTGGGGTCATTACTTCTCACTTGCTGGGATTTAGTCCTTGATCCAGCTATGACGCAAACCGATGTTCCCTTCTGGACGTGGGAACAACCTGGGGCCTTTTTTGGGATGCCCTATCAAAACTTTGGCGGTTGGTTCATAACTGGAATTGTTTTTATGGGCATTTCCCATCTGTTTTGGGGCAATCAACCCTTGGGGTTAACCCGTCAGCATCTGACCTTTCCCTTAGCCGTTTATGTTTCTAATATTCTATTTGGAGCAATTTTAAGTCTAGCTGCTGGGATTTGGCTACCGGTGGTGCTGAGTATCATTTTTGCCATTATTCCCTGCTGTGTTCTTTATGGAATGACGCCTAAGATGAGTAATTCTCAAGCAAGCAGTCAATCTCATCCCAAGGATGCAAGTGCCGTTTCCGTAGCGCAACTACAAAAGAGAGGCGTACAGTGAATTGGGGACTGCTGGTTGACAGTTTGACCGTCAATCCTTCCATGATTGGGTCAGCAACTATCTTGGTTCTTTTGCTGCTGCAAATTCCTGCAACCTTGATTGTGCTGTCGCGTTTCCTGAAAGGGGCAAAGCGATATCCGCCACTGCAACCAACTGCCACAACACCAGAACAATTGGGAACAGTTAGCATTATTGTTCCCACTCTCAATGAAGCGAATCGGATTACCCCCTGTTTAAAAGGATTAACTCGGCAAGGTCATGAAGTCCGAGAAATTTTAGTCGTGGATAGTCGCTCCAGCGATGGCACGGCAGAGTTCGTCAAACAGGCACAACAATCTGATCCCCGATTTCGCCTCCTTGAAGATGATCCCTTACCCCCAACATGGGTCGGTCGTCCTTGGGCCTTACATCATGGTTTTTTTGCCAGTTCACCTCACAGTGAATGGATTTTGGGGATTGATGCTGATACCCAACCCCAACCGGGATTAGTCGCTGCCATTATTAGCACTGCTGAGTCTCAAGGATACGATTTACTTTCCTTATCCCCTCAGTTTAATTTGAAATCATTAGGGGAATGGCTACTACAACCCGCATTACTCATGACTTTGTTATATCGGTTTGATGTGGCAGGGGTTAACCCTGATCCCCCAGACCGAGTAATGGCAAATGGACAGTGTTTTTTAATCCGTCGTGATGTTCTATCAGCCCTTGGGGGATATCGAGTCGCCAAAGACTCCTTTTGTGATGATGTCACATTAGCCCGTTATGCAGCCCGTCAAGGGTATCAAGTGGGCTTTCTAGATGGGGCAAAGGTGATTCAAGTCAGAATGTATGAAGGCATGAAAGAAACTTGGCAGCAATGGGGTCGTTCTTTAGATCTAAAGGACGCTGCGACCCCCAGTTTATTATTCCTAGAATTGTGGCTGTTAGTCTGCTTACAAGCCTTGCCGCTTCCCCTAGTAATACTGTTTCTCCTTAATATTGGGAAGGGAGAAACAACCTTAATGTTTCTCCTATTAGGGGGACTCAATAGTGGACTACTATTAATGCGGTGGGGATTATTGTTTGCCATTGCAGGCTCTTATAACCGCGCTCAACAATGGTCCGCTTGGCTGTTTTGGCTTTCCCCTCTAGCAGATGGGGCAGCTGTGTTTCGGATTTTTTTGTCAGCGAGCAAACGCCCTAAACAATGGCGAGGTCGGGTCTATTAAGTTAATCTTCGGCTCGTTCCAATTGCCAAAGAATTTGATTCCCTTCTCTACGGACACGGGAGACCACCCAATTGCGCCAAGACCAATGATTGCCGCGACTGGTGACCGCACTGGCATTGACATTCATCAAATCAGCCAGTTCAGAACTACTGATCAAATAACCCTTTTCTGCGATTTCATCCGCAATTCTCAACGACTCAATCAAATGATGAAGCCCTTCCATGCCTTCGCCATGTGATAGGCCAGAGTCTTCTACGATACGCTCATCTAATCCTTCCATATTTTTGTAATTGGGACTTAATCTTTCTGCAGGTCTGATTGTATCGTTTCATTAAGTTGGACTGTTGTATCCCATTTAGCTAAGTTATGAAATTCAACAAACGTGGCAAGGATTCTCCGACTACATCGCGTTAACGATTAGTCGAGGGACGGCGCTCATAAACATCGGAACTGAATTCCGACAACGGCGCCTCAGGAATGGCCACATCTTCACTAACCTGTTATAATTATATTATTTTGTGAATAAATTAACATGAAACAAGTCATTACCGCCAAGTTAAAGTTAAACCTCTCTAAGGAGCAAAAGTCTCTGTTGAGGGAGGTTTCTTTAGCTTATCGGGATGCGCTTAATTATGTTTCGCAAGTTGCCTTCGATAAAAGTCGAACTAGTAGTGCCAATAAACTTCAGAAATTAACGTATTACGACATTCGAGATGAGTTCCGACTCCCTGCTCAGATGGCGTGCAATGTCTGTCGTCAGGTAGGAGCAACTTATAGAACGCTATGGACGAAGGTTAAACAAAACAGCCAACATCGCAAACAAGGGAAAACTAAGAAAAGATACAAAGGTTTAGACAAAGCACCTCATTTCGGGTCTAGAACTTGTAACTTAAATTACGGACGTGATTTCTCCTTTGTTAAAGAAGGAGTTAGTATTGTCACGTTACAGGGAAGGATCAAAGTTTCCTATTCTGGCTACCAAAAGCATCTAGATTTAATTAAATCTGGACAAGCTAAAGCAAAGGGTGCAAAAATTTACTATACTCCTTCTAACAAGACATATTACTTACTGGTTGGCTTAGAGATAGAAAAGCCTGATATCCAACCAACAGATCTTAGAAGGATAAGTGGTGTCGATGTTGGTCAACGCTATTTAGCCGTTGAAACTGACACACAAAACCAAGTTAGTTTTTATAACGGTAAGCCAACAATCCATAAAGCAAATCATTATCAGAGAAGAAGGCAATCATTACAGCGCAAAGGCACTCGGTCAGCTAAAAGACGTTTGAGGTCTTTATCTAGACGAGAGAGACGGTTTCGCGCTGATATCAACCACCAGGTAGCTAAGAAGGTTGCTAAACCTAACTCTCTAATTGGGTTGGAAAACTTAACTCACATTCGTGATCGGACGAATCCCTCTAGAAAAGGTAAGAAAGCATCTAAAAAGCAACGAAGGGCTAATCGTGAGCAAACAAGTTGGTCTTTTGCTGAACTCCAATCTTTTATTGACTATAAAGCGGTCTTAAATGACTCTTTGGCAATTAAGGTCGATGCTGATTATACTTCCCAAAGTTGTCCTTGCTGTGGGCATACTTCTAAGAAAAATCGACCTAACAAAGGGTTAACTTTCCATTGTGAAAATTGTGGGTTTAGCCTTCATGCGGATTTGGTGGGTGCTAGGAATGTCGCTATGAGAACGTTACTCGTTCGGCAAGACTGGGCGAGTACGGGTAGCTTGTCAGCCTGCCCAAGTGACTCTTCGGAGTTATCGGATGTTTCGTCGGATGAAGCCAAAGCAGCAAGGCTTTCCCGCTTTGCTGAGTTGAGGTGGACGGCAGAAACAAGCCAAGGGGCTGTCATCTGAGGATACCTCAGATGTTTATACGCCCCGTCCAATCACATCGCGTTTAGCGATTGATTGAGGGTAGTTGACTTGTTTGTCGGAGTTGGGGAGGACGAGATTCAGCAAATCCCCGCGCGATCGCGTCACATCGTTCATTGCCGGGAATTCCTTTATGGGCTTGAACATGTTGCCAATGAATCAAGGAATGGTTTAATTGGTCTAAATGTTCCCATAAATCGCGGTTGAGAACCCCTTTACCACTAGCAGTTTTCCATCCTTTTTGCTTCCACCCTTTGATCCATTCCGTAATGCCTTTAATTAAATATTGGCTATCACTATAGAGCGCAATCGGTTGTTGTTGCCCACTTTCATGGAACAATTCTAACGACGCGATCGCAGCCTGCATTTCCATACGATTATTGGTAGTTTCCGGCTCCCAGCCCCCTACCTCATAAACCGATCCATCTTGGAAATACAAAACAATTCCCCAACCCCCTTTCCCCGGATTGCCAGTACAGGCCCCATCGGTATAGATGCAATTAATTATAGGTGGTGTTGACATAATATCTTAGTCACTCTCAGCTAGGGGGAGTAGGATCAACCTACCCTACTCCCTTCATCTCATTACTTTTTACTAATTCGTTGTTCGATTTTTTGTCCTTGTCGCACTCCTTCTCCTTCTGGGAGATAAGCTAAGGGATCAACAGGCTCTTGTTCTGAAGGATGTAGCTCAAAATGGACGTGAGGGCCAGTACTGCGTCCAGTTGTTCCCATCTCAGCAATTTGTTCTCCTTGTTCCACCCATTGTCCTTCTCGCACTAAAATTTTATTGTTATGGGCATAGAGGGTAATGGTTTGATCAGAATGTTGCAATTTAATCAATTTGCCATACCCACCATTATGCCAACCGGCAAAAATGACTTTTCCTGAAGTAGAAGCAACCACTGGCGTGCCAATGGGGGCAGCAACATCAATTCCTTCATGCATTCTTCCCCCTCGCATACCATAACCAGAGGTAAAGATTCCTTCTGCTGGCCAAATATATTGATCCGTATATTGCCGTTGTTGTTTTTCACTGGGAAGATAATTATCTTTGGCAGATAAAGCCGGTAAATCAGGGGCTTTAGCGATGCCATGGGGTTGATCCGATTCAGGGATTTCTACCTCAAGGGTAGAACTGTCTAAGGAATCGTCGGAGCTGGAATCACTCACATCTGATTCCATTGGTGATAACAACTGTTGGTCACGATTCTTGGATACCCCCTCATTCCAGAGTTCCGCTCTAAGGGGCTCTTGATAACGACGCTGTAATTGTTCCACATCCGCTAACAATGCTGGAACGGACTGTTGGGAATGATCTTGAGAGTCTTCAACTGTAGCGGAAGTGGTGTTTAGCGAAGGCTCAGTTGCTTGGTTGTTGTGATCTTCAACAGTGTCGTTATGGGAAACATTAACTTCGCTATTGTCAGAAGTGACTGTCTCAGCCGTTGATTCCGTTGAAGAGACACTGGAGTCAGAGCGTTGGGTATTATCAGCAGTTTCTGTCTCAGCTGTTGATTCCGTTGAGGAGACACTGGCATCAGACTCAGAACTTAACAGTTGGGGTTGATCAAGATTGGCATTTTTTGGAATGGGAATTTTAATGACTTGACCCGGTTGTAAGTTATGTGGGGAATCAATCCCATTGTATTGAGCAATTTCTTCGGGAGAGGTTTCATAAATTTGAGAGAGTTGCCACAGGGTATCCCCAGGTTGAATTTTATGCTCAACCATGGGTTCAATCTCAACCGCAGCATTACTATTTTCCCCACTATGTTCTTGCCCAATATTCCCCTTTTCGTCTTCAGCCTGTGCTGGTTCAACCAGCAACGAAGAATTGGTCAATAAAGGAACCGCGATCGCGGTTAAAGTAAGGGTTCCATAACTATAGCCTTTTTTCAATAATTTAGATTGGTCAGAAAAAATGACTCTATTCTGTTGTTTCTGATTAGAATTCGTCAAGGGCAAAGACCGATAAATAGAGGTAAGACGAGATAATTGTTTCAAAACAACCTCCTACATTGTTTACAGTTTTACCTCAACAATGGGAATAAGTTTCCCATTGAGCAGTTATAGTTTCAACTCTCTTCGCCCTTTTAATTCCTTAAATTAGGCTGAAGAGTGATTTTCTGAGCCACTTATCTTAGCCCATCATAAATCCTTTAAGTATTTTTGGCTATGGGGGTAGAATAGCCTGACCAAATTTTGACATTTAATGGTTTGTTATAAAAGTAATTAGTTTATCAATTTTGCTGATTTTTGTTTACTCCTTGGTTCATTTCAAACCAATTATCCTATCATGGTCACTCTAGCTTCCAGAAAGCAATAAGGCAACTGCTTTCCCACATCTTGCAGCTCACTGAACTGGAAATGCTATATGAGGTTTATTAATAGGAAACGATCACAAACATTGTAATTGCATGAGAGAGCAAGTTAAGTTGTTTTTGAAAATTGGAAATCAGTTTTTCCAGTAGCTGATCAGTAACCACTAACGTAATCCACCCTCACGAGGCTCAAAAATGTTATTTAGGGGATTAATTTTTAAACAATGATTTTCCAACGAGTGTTTCGCCTGTCTGGGCGATTAATTGGGGGATTTATATTAACCCTTGCCTTAGTGATTAGTGGTGGGGGATATCTGTTTCCAACCGTTGCAGCCTCCTCCAACCAATATTGTCAGTTTGATGACAGCGCGATCGCGCAAAAAAAGGAACTCCGTGAATTAGCCTTCCAAGGAAATTCTCAAGCAAGGAGTAATTACCAACAGTTAATTCAACGCCACGGCGAACAACTGGCTAACTGTCGCCAACAACAATGGCCGCAACAACAAGCCTTATGGTTACGACTCTATCCTTGCGACGCGAAAGAAGGGAAATTAGAACAATTACTGGATCAAATTGTCAATCAGGGGTATAACCAGATTTACGTCGAAGTTTTTTATAATGGACAAGTTTTATTACCCACTAATAACAATCCCACTCCCTGGAAAGCCGTGCTGCGATCGCAGCCGGTTCAAGATGAGGATTTACTCGCTAAAGTCATTGAAAAAGGGCATCAGCGGAACTTAAAAGTCTATGCTTGGCTGTTTAGTCTCAATTACGGCTATTCTTATGCCCAACAGGAGAATCGACAACACATTGTTGCTCGTAATGGTTACGGCGAAACCAATATTGCAAACAATAGCGAAAGCTCTAAAGGCTTTATTGATCCTTACAATCAACAAGCAAGACAACAATATCGTCAACTTGTATCAGAAGTTGTGAAACGCAATCCCGATGGCATTTTATTTGATTATATTCGCTACCCTCGCAGCACAGGAGCAGAATCGGTTGTCAACAACGTGAAAGAGCTTTGGATTTATAGTAATGCCTCTCTGAATCGGCTTTTGAATCGAGCCTCTAATAAACAAGGAGAGTTTATTATCCAACGCTATATCAATCAGGGATATTTAACTCGCGAAAATATTGTCACCATGGATAATTTAAAACCGAAAAACACGCCTCCCCGTTGGCAAGGACGTGAAAGGACTTTGCAG
>JAHEOB010000093.1 GCA_018610095.1 Halothece sp. MAG | reverse complement strand
CACAAGCTAAAATAATGCAATGGCTATTCTTTGAACAATATAGTCACGAACCAAATATTGCAACGTCTCGATATTGGATAACGATTTTAGGAAAAGCCAAGGAATACCAACAACAACTTCAACATAAACAAAAATTAGGTTATTCAGCCTTAAACGTATTAGAAAATCATCTCCAAACCCATTCTTTTCTGGTCGCCGATCAATATACAATTGCCGATATTAGCTTATATGCCTATACGCATGTTGCTGAAGAAGGTGGATTTAATTTAAACAATTTTCCAGCTATTCAGTCCTGGTTAAAACAAATTGAATCTCAACCTAGATATATTCCAATCACTTATAAATGAATAAAATAACTAATTTCTCAACAAGTTTTCTAACTGTAAACTTAGAAGGGTGGGAATGTAACCCACCCCAACCGAATCCATTAACTTAATAATTGATTTGCCCGTCGGACTAAATTATCAGCCGTAATACCATTAATTTCCATCACTGCACCTGCACTAGCAGCGGTTTCTCCTCGCTTCCAAGCAAAGCTATCCCGTGGACAATTACTGCGTAACATCAGCGGTTCTAACATTCCGCTGGCAGCACCTGTAATGCCAATTAAGGCATCACCACCGAATAAGTTGTCAAAGTCAGCGTCACTGATAAATCCACCATCAGGTTGAGCGCAAGTTTCCCAAGCCGTGTCGGTGGGACGATAAACCCGACGGGGGCTAATGACTGAGACGACTTTGGAACCAATGCCTTGCTGTTTTAATTGTTCTGCTGCCTCTAGGGCTGGCATTAATACCAGATCGCCAACTACTGCCAAGACAACGGTTTGATCCCCTGGGGTTTCTTGTAAGATAAATCCGCCTTTTTCTAAGGCTTCTTCGGTTTGTTGAAAGGTACTGCGAATCGGTAAGGGAGATTTAGCAGCCGTAATGGTAATCCCTTTATTTTTGGTATTTAAAGCCCACTCATAACAAACTTGAATACTATTGGCATCACAGGGAAATAGCGGAAACACATTGCCATTGCGCATCATAGCTGCGAAATAGTTTTCCACTTCGGGACGTTGGTGGGTCCAGCCATTACGCCCTTGTTCCAGTGCCCCTGCGGTAAAGAGGGTGATTGTGGAAGGTGTGGGGCGACGTAATTCTGCCATAGCTTGAGTAACGGTTTGCCAAATGGGGAGGCCATTAATGGCAAAGGATTCATAGGAACACCAAACGCTACGGGCCCCCATTAAAGAACTGGCAGCAGCTAACCCGGCACAAGCATCTTCGCTTAAGGGTTCATAGACTTGCCCTTGCGGTTGTTGCGCATAATCGGGATCAGGGGTGGGGTGAATAATTTTTAGAGCTTCATTGACATTTTTAATGCCGGAAGCAGCATTGCCATCGGAATTAGAAATAATGAAGTTGGCGTCTTGTTTTCCAACATGGGCAATTAATTCTCCCATAGCTGTGGTGGCGACTTTTTTCTCACCGCCCACGGGATGTTCTTGTTTCGGTAACGTGCCAATGTCGGGGAGAGGTAATTCTTTTTCGGTAACCACCGTTTTAGAAGCCGGTCCCCCACCAGCACGGGCAAAGTTATTACGAACTAACTCCCAGGCTTGGGGCGTTAATGCCCGTTCCTGCATGGCATTGGCAATATAGTCTTTTTCAATGGTATCCCCAGGATAAAGGTTATGGGCTTTGGCACCGCGTTTGTGAACCCCTGATCCTTTCAATTGTTTAACAATCAGAACTGTTAGTTTGCCATCTAGGGCCGATTGCGCTGCTTTAACGGTATTTTCTAAAAGGGCTTGAGTAAAGGCGAGACGTTGTTGCAGGGAAAAGCGAGTGCTATCCACATAATCCCCATCTTGATTGGCATCATCGTAATCTTTGGCATCCACGATGATCACTTCGTCAAAGTCATTCCCCTTAAAATAGTTGATCATATCCTGATTACTTTTGACCGAGATCATGCTGTGGTGCTCTTGGGAATGACCATTCCAAACCAAAATGGGCAAGAAATTGGTTACATCAGGATAGGCAGTGTGGAAGTGAGAAATACTGGAGGCGACATAGGGTTCACCAATGCCACCATCGCCAATTGTGACCGGGAATAGGGTGCCCGGATTGAGTTTCGCTGCTGCCATGGCAAAGTGTTGTCCTTGCCCCAGCGGACCCGCAGGATTTAAAAGCCCAGGAATTTGCCCTGATAGGTGTCCTAACAAGCCGTGGGTTTCCCGAAACCGATCGCGCAGTTGTTGTACGGTTTCAATGCCCATATCCTCTAGGGAACGGTCTAAAAAAACCTGACTATAAAATCCGGGAGCATGATGACCCACTTCCGTAACAATATTTTTGTGTCCCAGCATCAGCAAAGCTGCCATTTCATCGGCAATACTGGCATAGCCGCCAGGGTGTCCCGAAGATTTGGAAGCGGTCATCTGCAAGGTAAGATACCGCAGGGCATCTGCTGCCAGCACCGTTTGATAAATCGCATTGGGATCATCGGTAGAACGAATCGCTGTTTCTCCCTGCGCGATCGCTGCCTGTTGTCCGTATTTGTCAAATTCGGGTAACTCGTCTGCGAAAAATTGTATCCCTTGACAAAATGCTGGAACTGTACTTGTTACCGTCATTATAATTAAATCCTTTCTATTTTTTTTCTAACAATGATTAATTTTTCTCTAGTGTAGTTTATGCTTGGGACAAACCCCAATAGGATCTAGAGGAATCCCACTGTTGTATGATTGGTTAAGGCATTGTTAAGATATTGGCATCATTACCGTAATCACAATGCTTGTCGCCATGCCATATCCTACAACCCCCCCAACTGATAAGCCTGAAGAAGCTTGTGCTGTTTTCGGCGTTTATGCTCCGGGTGAAGAAGTTGCCACTTTCACCTATTTTGGATTATATGCCCTGCAACATCGCGGTCAAGAATCAGCCGGTATTGCCACATTTAATCATCAAGGGGTTCATCTCCACAAAGATATGGGTTTAGTGGCACGAGTATTTGATGAGGACACCTTAGAAGAATTACCCGGCAACATTGCAGTAGGTCATACTCGCTACTCTACCACTGGTTCCAGCTTGATTGCCAATGCCCAGCCCGTGGTGGTTCCCTCCCGTCTTGGTTCCTTAGCCTTAGCACATAATGGAAATCTTGTCAATGCCCCAGACTTAAAGGAAACCCTTGAACAAGCCAATTATGAGCTTGTTTCGACCACGGATTCGGAAATGATTGCCGTCGCGATCGCGCAGGAAGTGGATTCGGGAAAAAGTTGGTTAGAAGGGGCAGCGAGTGCCTTTAATCGTTGTCAAGGGGCTTACAGTCTAGCGATTGGAACGCCCGAGGGATTAATGGGTGTGCGAGATCCCCATGGTATTCGTCCCCTTGTCATTGGCACCCTGAAAGAAAATCCCAGCTATTATGTCCTCGCTTCGGAAACAGCCGGGTTAGATATTATTGGCGCAGAATATTTACGAGATGTGGAACCAGGAGAAATTGTTTGGATTACGGAACAAGGGTTAGCCTCCTATCATATGGAAAAACCCGAACCGAAATTATGTATTTTTGAGATGATCTACTTCTCGCGCCCTGATAGTGTTGTCAATCAAGAAACCCTTTATAGTTATCGGTTACGCTTAGGCAAACAACTGGCACGGGAATCAACTGTCGAAGCCGATTCTGTCATTCCAGTGCCCGATTCTGGGGTTCCAGCCGCGATCGGGTTTTCCCATGAATCAGGGATTACCTACGAAGAAGGATTAATTAAAAATCGCTATGTAGGACGCACTTTTATCCAACCCACCCAAAGCATGCGAGAAACTGGGATTCGCATGAAATTGAATCCTCTCAAAGATGTCATCAATGGGAAACGGATTATCATGGTGGATGACTCCATTGTGCGGGGAACGACCAGTGGTAAAATTGTGCAAGCCTTGCGAGAGGCAGGGGCAACTGAAGTTCACATGCGAATTTCTTCTCCCCCTGTCACCCACCCTTGTTTTTATGGCATTGATACCGACAGTCAAGATCAACTAGTGGGAGCAACCCACTCCATTGACGAAATTGCAGAAAAAATTGGCGTTGACTCCTTAGCTTATCTCAGTTGGGAAGGGATGATGGAAGCCACAGGGGAAAATCCTGATCACTTCTGTTCTGCTTGCTTTACCGGGGATTATCCCATTGAAAT
>JAHEOB010000092.1 GCA_018610095.1 Halothece sp. MAG | reverse complement strand
TTTACGCTCTCTTAAAGCATAGTTATAAACCGTCTTGCAAACATCCAACCATTCATCGATGGTAGAGGCTTGAGACTTAGTTACTTTGAGTTTATATTGATAGTTGAGACTGAGCATTTTAGAAATTGACCGTTGCCTTCTAAAGGATAGCAGAAAAATCAAAGGTTGCCTACGGCTTTTATCTTTTGGGCGACGATTCATCACTTCGACAAATCAAAGATTATGTCGAGAGCCTTCTCGTCGCATTTAGGTAAAAGCAGATTTTAAAAAAAGAACGAAATCCCGAGCGGGATACTGGTCTTTCAAGATAGAATTAGAATGTAAGGTTCGATACTGTGGAGGTCAATCATTATGGTACTTCAACTTGGTGATCAAGTCCCAGATTTTAAACAAGACTCCAATATGGGAGAGATTTCTTTCTATGAATGGGCTGGTGATAGCTGGGTCGTTTTATTTTCTCACCCTGCCGATTATACACCTGTTTGCACGACAGAATTAGGGGAAGTCGCTCGTCTCAAGCCTGAATTTGATAAGCGCAATGTTAAAGTTTTAGCGTTAAGTGTGGATGATTCTGAGTCCCACAAAGGCTGGATTAACGATATTAACGAAACACAAAATACGCAAGTTAATTATCCGATTTTGGCAGACGGCGATCGCAAAGTTTCTGATCTGTATGGGATGATTCATCCCAATGAAAGCAATAATTTGACTGTACGGTCAGTATTTATCATTGATCCCCAGAAAAAACTCCGTCTGACGCTAACTTATCCCGCTAGCACAGGGCGTAATTTCCCAGAAATTTTACGAGTGATTGATTCCTTGCAATTAACGGATCAGCATCAAGTAGCAACCCCCGTTAATTGGAAAGAAGGGGATGATGTGGTGGTACTGCCTTCCATTTCTACAGACGAAGCGAAGCAGAAATTCCCCAAAGGCGTTAATGAAGTCAAACCTTATCTCCGTATGACGCCTCAACCTGATAAATAAATCATCAAAAAACGCTTTTAGGTTCAAGGGTGGGTGATCTCAGTTAGATTGATAGCTGAGATCATCTTTTTTGGGGGTCTCATTTAATTCTTAAACTGATTATAATAATTACCCCTTTTTTCATGACCCACAGAAAAGGCACAACGTATGTAAAGCAACAAGGAAGTAGCAGTTATGTCATTTGTAGGCTTACACATTCATAGTGATTACAGTTTACTGGATGGGGCATCGCAATTACCTGCCTTAATTGACCGTGCAGTAGAACTGGGAATGGAGGCGATCGCGCTGACGGATCATGGGGTGATGTATGGCGCGATCGAACTGATTAAATTGTGCCGATCCAAGGGCATTAAACCCATTATCGGCAATGAAATGTATGTCATTAATACGGATGATTTAGAAAAGCCCGGACGGTATCGGAAATACCATCAAGTTGTTTTAGCGAAAGACACGCAAGGGTATCAAAATCTCGTTAAGCTGACGACTTTATCTCATCTTAAAGGGGTTCATGGGAAAGGCATTTTTGCCCGTCCTTGTATTAATAAACATTATCTTGAACAATACAAAGAGGGATTAATTGTTACCAGTGGTTGTTTAGGAGGAGAACTTCCACAAGCCATTTTAGCAGGAAACTTAGATCGCGCTTATGATATTGCGAGATGGTACAAGGATGTTTTTGGAGACGATTATTATTTAGAAATTCAAGATCACGGTTCCCAAGAAGACCGCATTGTCAATACCGAAATTTTAAAAATTAGTCAAGATTTAGATATTAAAATTGTTGCCACTAATGACTCTCATTTTATTTCCTGTAATGATGTCGAAGCCCACGATGCCTTAATTTGTATTCAAACCAATAAACTAATTACAGAAGATAAACGCCTCCGTTATAGTGGCACAGAATATTTAAAATCCGCCGAAGAAATGGCGCAGTTATTTCGCGATCACTTGCCTGATGAAGTCATTCAAAGCGCGATCGCGAATACGGTGGAAGTGGCTAATAAAATTAAATCTTATAACATTTTAGGGGAACCCAGACTGCCTAATTATCCCGTTCCCAGTGGGCATACAGCAGATAGTTATCTGGAAGAATTAGCTTGGAAAGGATTATTAGAAAGACTGGATTGTCGTAGCCGTTCCGAACTGAGTAATGATTATAAAACCCGTCTAGAACGGGAACTCAGTATCATGCAGGAAAGGGGATTTTCTACCTACTTTTTAGTCGTTTGGGATTATATCAAATATGCCCGAGATAATGATATTCCGGTTGGGCCAGGGCGTGGTTCCTCTGCTGGTTCGTTAGTTGCTTATGCCCTGAAAATTACCAATATTGATCCCGTTTATCATGGCTTATTATTTGAACGATTTTTAAATCCAGAACGGAAATCCATGCCTGACATTGATACTGATTTTTGTATTGAAAGACGGGAAGAAGTCATTGATTATGTCACCCGTCGTTATGGGGAAGATAAGGTTGCCCAAATTATTACCTTTAACCGCATGACATCCAAGGCGGTATTGAAAGATGTGGCACGGGTTCTTGGGATTTCGTTTGCAGAATCAGATCGCATGGCAAAACTGATTCCTGTGGCGCGCGGGAAACCCACTGAACTCAAAAAAATGATTGCTGAGGATACCCCAGAACCAGAGTTTAAAAAACACTACGAAAATGATGAAACCGTGCGTCGCTGGGTTGATATGGCGATTCGTATTGAAGGCATGAACAAAACCTTTGGGGTTCACGCAGCTGGGGTTGTCATTTCAAAAGAACCCTTAGATGAAGTCGTTCCCTTGCAAAAGAATAATGATGGCGCAGTGATTACCCAATATCACATGGAAGATTTAGAAGCCCTTGGACTTCTTAAGATGGACTTTTTAGGTTTAAAAAATCTGACCACCATTAAACGAACTGCGGATTGGATTGAACAAAATAAGGGAATTAAATTAGATGTGGAACAGCTTCCTTTAGAAGAAATTCAGTCACAAAAAATCTTAGCAAAAGGAGAAATTAACAAGAAACCCGATGATATTACCAATACTTATCAATTACTAGAAGAAGGTTGGTTAGAAGGGGTTTTCCAACTGGAATCTTCGGGAATGTTGCAGGTGGTGCAAGAGTTAAAACCCTCCAGTATTGAAGATATTTCCTCAATTTTAGCCCTTTATCGTCCCGGTCCCTTAGATGCGGGATTAATCCCCAAATTTATTGAACGGAAACATGGACGAGAAGAAGTGACCTATGATCACCCTATGTTAGAACCCATTTTAGGGGAAACCCATGCTGTGATGCTGTATCAAGAGCAAATTATGAAAATCGCTCAAGACATGGCAGGGTATTCCCTTGGGCAAGCGGATTTATTGCGCCGTGCCATGGGGAAAAAGAAAATGGCAGAGATGCAAAAACATCGAGAATGGTTCATTGATGGTGCAATGAAAAATGGGGTGGATCGAGAGCGTGCGGAATATTTATTTGAACAGATGGAGAAATTTGCCGAATATTGTTTAAGTTATGATACAGAAATTATAACTGTCGAATATGGCTCCCTTCCCATTGGAAAAATCGTTGAAGAAAAGATTGACTGTCATGTTTACACGGTTGATGAAAATGGCTTTATTTATAGCCAAGCGATCGCGCAATGGCATCCCCGTGGCGAACAAGAAATTATGGAATATACGTTAGAAGATGGCAGAACCATTCGTGCCACAAAAGATCATAAAATGATGACCGAAACGGGAGAAATGGTTGCCATTGATGAGATTTTTCAAAAAGGATTAGACCTCAAAATAGTGGAAGTGGAAACAGCATCTGAATTAGCAACTCAACTTTCTGATGAAACTGGATATGCTACCAAGATGCAGTAAGAGTGCGGACATCCCTAAAGACTGGGATGGAGACCTTTATGGGGTCTCACTCTCTATGTGCAATTTCGTGTCGCACCTTAATTGATTTCTCCATACCCTGGGGCTAAGTCTAAATCAGAGGACTCTTGCTCATCCTCTTCCTCCTGTTCAAAGGGAGAGGGTTCATCTAATGGAGAAGCTTCTTCAGGGGAAGGACGCTTGTTGTCAACATCTTTTAAGTCCCCTAAATTAAACAGAAACGGAATACTACTTTTGTTATCGCCACCCATTACAAGAACATTGGGCATTTGCGAACCTCCTTGACGCCACGCTGCAATGGCTTCTTTTTGAAGAACCAGTGAACCGCCTTGAGCCCGTAAGGTTTCTGCTAGTAAACGTTGGGCTTCTGCTTTTCCTTTCGCTCGGTTAATATCGGCCTGGGCTTTTTGTTCCGCTTCCCTAGCAATATAAACCGCTCGCTGAGCACTTTGTTCTGCAATTTGTTTGTCTTCAACAGCTTGAGCAAAGGCTTTGCTAAATTTTAGATCAACGATGCTGGTATCAAGAACGACAATGCCATACTTATCTAAACGTTTATTGAGGGCAACATCAAAATCTTTTTTTAATTCATCCCGCTTGGTAATGGCTTCTTCTACAGTTTTTCTTGCTGCTGCAACTTTAAACGATTCCTGGGTTTGAGGAGCAATGATTTTAGAAATAACATTTTCTAATGTTCCCTGTTTCCGTCGAATATCAACCACCTTGACGGGATCAAGGCGGAAGTTAATTGCAAACGTCGCCTTTAAATCTTGCAAATCTTTGGTAGCACTTTGAGCAGGAACTTCAAATTTTTGAACCGTGACATCATAGACATCGACTTCGGAAATGAAGGGGATTTTATAGTGAATCCCTTCCAATAACGCTTCTTCTTGAGCTTTTCCTAAAATATTTAAAACGCCTGCTTCTCCTGGATTAATCACGGTATAAGAATTGAATCCAATAATGAGTAATAAGGCAGCAACAATGCTACCAATAATGGCGGTTATATTTTGATTAATTCTTTTAGTCAAAAAATCTTCTCCCAATTGATGGATTTGTGGCGTTTTTCGTTGCTAAATGGAGTCCTTACTGGCAGCTTTGTCAAACAACCTTGCGCGATCAGCTGAATGGAAAGCTGCCTTAGATGCAATTAGCAAAGCAAAACTTGCCTACTATCTTGGCATATTTTTGCTAATAAAGAGTTGGTTAATTGATTTCTCCATACCCTGGTGGTAGATCTAAACTAGAGGAATCTTGGTATGGCTCATCTTCCTCCTGCTCCTCTTCTTGTTCAAAGGGAGAGGGTTCATCTAACGGAGAAGCTTCTTCTGGAGAAGGACGTTCTTCTTGCTCAACATCGACTAATTGTCCCATATTAAACAGGAAAGGGATACTGCTTTGGTTCTCTCCGCCCATGACTAAAACATTCGGCATTTGGGCGCCACCTTTACGCCATGCTTCAATAGCTTCTTTTTGTAGAACCAGTGAACCCCCTTGAGCCCGTAAGGTTTCTGCTAGCAAACGTTGGGCTTCTGCTTTTCCTTTCGCTCGGTTAATATCAGCTTGTGCTTTTTGTTCTGCCTCTCTAGCAATATAAACTGCTCGCTGAGCCCGTTGTTCAGCAATTTGTTTGTCTTCCACTGCTTGGGCAAATTCTTTGGTAAAGTTCAAATCAATGACACTAGTATCAAGGACAATAATCCCATATTTATCTAATCGTTTATTAAGAGCAATATCAAAATCGCGCTTTAATTCATCCCGTTTGGTAATGGCTTCTTCGGCTGTTTTCCTTGCTGCTGCAACTTTAAACGATTCCTGAGTTTGGGGGGCAATGACTTTGGAGACGACATTTTTTAAAGTTCCCTGTTTACGGCGGATATCGACCACCTTTACAGGATCAAGACGAAAGTTAATGGCAAAACTGGCTTTTAAGTCTTGTAAGTCTTTAGTGGCACTTTGGGCAGGAACTTCAAATTTTTGAACCGTGACATCATAGACATCAACTTTGGAAATGAAGGGAAGTTTGTAGTGAATTCCTTCTAATAATGCTTCTTCTTGGGCTTTTCCTAAAATGCTTAAAACCCCTGCTTCTCCTGGCTTAATAACAACATAGGAATTAAAACCAATCAAAACGAGTAAAGCTGCAACAATCCCACCAATAATGGCGGTCAGCGTTTGATTATATTGTTTATTCAATGTGTAGTCTCCTAGCGGTGTTGTGTTTCTTTAAATGTTGTATCATTCTTTCGGTAGCGCGATCGCGCTACTACAGCAAAAAACCCCCCATCCAAAATGGGGGAAGGTCGTTAGAGTCCAACAGGATGCAAGCTAGTACGCCAGACCCATACTACGGGTAGTTTCTGCGCCTAAATAAACACGGATGCTTAAAAAGTCAGTGGGACAAGCGGTTTCACATCGTTTACAACCAATGCAGTCTTCTGTTCGAGGAGAGGATGCAATTTGACCCGCTTTGCAACCATCCCAAGGAACCATTTCTAAAACATCAAGCGGGCAAGCGCGAACGCATTGAGTGCAACCGATGCAAGTATCGTAGATTTTTACACTATGAGACATAATTATGACTAACTCCTTAACAGATTTTTATCAAATTAAAACACCGATCAAGTTTAGTGTATCGCAGGGATTTCACTGCATTGAATAGAAAGAATAAGAAACTTTAAATTCTGTAATAAATCCTTGCGGAATCAAAATGGGGTCATTTACTAATTTTTAGCAATACCATGAGAGGAGTCTTGATTTAATATAAATAATTTCTATCTTAAGTGGCGCGAGAGGAGTCCCGTTATAATCTCGGTAGAGATTTAACGGGTAGACGGGGCGTTCAAGCCGGAGCAAAGGTGAGGACGGAATGCGATTCCGCACTCAGCCCCTCATGAATCGCGCCCAACCAATTAAAGTCCGCAGAACATTCTTACACAAGTTGTTAATCCCTGTAGGATTCGTTAAACTAAATTTAGTCTAACAAAAAATCCAATGTTAACCCTCAGTTACGAATACAGGCTAAAACCAAGCCAATTACAGATTGACATCATCGAGCATACGCTCGGTGTGTGTCGAACGGTTTGGAATTACGCCTTAAGGGAGCGCAAAGATTGGATCAACTCTCGCAAATGTCGTGTTAATGCTTGCTCTTTGGTTCAGGAATATATTATGAAACCTGATGAGCCTTATCCTAATTATTCTAGACAGGCGAAGGCTTTAACTGAGGCTAAAAAAGACAGCGAACGGCTTAAGTCAGTTAACGCTCAAGTCTTACAGCAGGTTTTAAGGACTCTAGATCGGGCATTTTCTGATATGAAGTCTAGAGGATTCGGATTTCCCCGTTTTAAGAATAAGTATCGAATGAGGTCTTACGTGATTCCTCAATTAGGGAAAGACCCCGTAAAGGGAAATCAAGTCAAATTACCTCAACTAGGATGGGTTAAGTTTAGAAAATCAAGAGATATTCCAGAAGGGTTTCAGGTTATACAGGCAAGAGTAATCAGAAAAGCCTCTGGTTATTTTGTAATGCTTTCCCTTCAGTTAGATGTGGATGTTCCTCAACCCTTCCCTCATGGACATCCAAGAGGTCTAGACTTAGGCTTTGACAAGTTTGTTGCTACTTCTGATGGTTTAGAAGTTAAACGACCTCGGTTTTTAGAGTCTCTACAAAGGAAGCTGAAATTGCTCCAACGTAGGCTGAAGAACAAACAGAAAGGGTCAAATAACCGTCATAAACTAAACAGAAAGATAGCAAGAGTTCACCAACGTATCTCAGATGCTCGTAAAGACTGGCACTTCAAACTGGCTCACAGCTTGTGCGATGGAGCAGGAATGATCTTCGTAGAAGACATCAACTTCCGTACTTGGCAAAGAGGGATGCTGTCTAAACACGCCGCCGATGCTGGCTTTGGTCAGTTCATAAACATCCTTCAGTGGGTTTGCTGGAAGCGTGATGTTTACTTTGCCAAGGTAAACAAGGATGGTACTTCCCAAGAATGTAGTCAGTGCGGGACGCACACAGGCAACAAGACGCTAGATGTAAGAGTTCATCATTGCCCTGAATGTGGTTATATTGGTTCAAGAGACGTTGTTGCTGCTGAAGTGATTAGAAATCGAGGTCTGACCCAAGCGCGGGTTTCCCGCGCATTGAGCTCCGACCCGAGCGCGATCGTATCGCGCATCGGAAAGCGGAGCGAGGATCGCAGACCTAAAGGACTGTCTGACCTCGGGCAGGGGTTGGACGTAAAAAAATTGCCTGTGGAGGCGATCTGGCGGGGGTGAAGGAAACTTTACCTAGTCAAGAGCCTGAAATAGGAAATAAGCGTGGCGACGCTAGGAATCTCCCGTCATAGCGCGTAGCGTTTGACGGGAGAGGATGTCAAAGCCAGTCTCTCTCCATTGCTTCCTTGGTGTTTGACAAGTCAAAATCAATTGCTATATGATTTGCTTCAATTAATCGATCGCAGTGCTGTCGCTCTTTCGTCAGGGTTTGATGATAGGATGGCATTTGCAACGAATGCTGTTATCACATCGTAATTAAGGGAAGCCATGGCAGAAACG
>JAHEOB010000091.1 GCA_018610095.1 Halothece sp. MAG | reverse complement strand
TATTGTCAAGGTCAACTCCCTTGGCAACAACAACAGGAACCTGCGCCATCCCAGCCGGTAGAAGCGTCACGGGAGACATTATTAGATCGTTACCAGCAACATACCCAACATTGTCGTAGCTGTGGAATCGCCCTCAACCGGATTCAAAAGCTTCAAATGGGTAGCCTAGTAACTGCCGGTGTACTCGGCGTTATTATAGCCTTGTTACCCGATGCCTACCGGTTAGAATGGGGCATTCCGTTAGCTGGAATGATCCTACTCAGTGGCTGTGCTTGGGCATGGTTGCGATATTGGCTTGAACCGCAATTTAAGTTTGTGGATTATGTTCATGCGGATCGCTAAGTGGGATTATTCGCTGAGTAAGGCTTCTGCGAACTCATAACTGGAAAAGGGACGCAAATCTTCCAGCCCTTCTCCTGCCCCGACAAATCGTATGGGGAGATTTAATTGTTGAGAAATAGCGAGGGCAACCCCACCTTTAGAGCTGCCATCGAGTTTGGTTAACACCACCCCACTTAAATTGGCGACTTCGGTAAAGGCTTCTGCTTGTTTCAACCCATTTTGGCCTAAACTGGCATCAATGACTAATAAGGATTCAATATTAGCATTAGGGGCTCTTTTATCGATTACTTTGCGAATTTTCCCTAATTCTTCCATGAGGTTTTTCTTGTTCTGTAACCGCCCTGCCGTATCCACTAATAACAGTTCGGTTCCATTACTTTCTGCTTTGGTGATGGCATCATAAACCACCGCTGCTGGGTCAGTATTTTTCCCCGGATTGGCAACTACTTCGGTATTAGCGCGATCGCCCCAGGCTTGAATTTGTTCCACGGCAGCAGCCCGAAAGGTATCAGCAGCAGCAATTAGACAACGATAATCTGATTTTTGGCCGAGGTGGGCTAGTTTGCCAATGGTGGTGGTTTTGCCAGACCCATTGACGCCCGTAATTAACCAAATATTGAGTTGATCTTTTTCTGGGGCAAAGGTAACGGTGGTTCCTTCTTGTTGGAAAGGGCGTTCTAAAATTTCACAAACAATTTGTTTGAGATACGCGATCGCGCTGTCTAACGGTAACGCTTCCTCCCGCATTTTCTCCTGCAAGGTTTGGATAATATAGTCGGTGGCTTCAATTCCCACATCCGCTTGTAGCAATAGTGCCTCAATTTCCATTACCGCATCTTCATTAAGAGGCCCTTTACCCACCACCGCTTTCAATTGATTAAAGAAGTTACGACGGGTTTTCCCCAGCCCCTGTCGTAATTGCTTAAGCCAGCTAATTTCCTCTTGGGCAATTTCTTCTGGATTTCGCCCCTGATTAGCAAGAACTCGGACTGACCAAGCAGCCTCATCATCATCGACTGTCACTGTTTCCTCGCTACTAGGCGTTGCCGTTTCAGTTTCAGTTTCGGTTTCCGCTGCTTGGGGTTGTTGGGGGGTATCATCAATAGCAGTCGCTTTTAATTTTTCTAGCCCAGAAGACCGTTGTAACCAACTGGGCGTTGAGGTGGCTTCAGTACTGGTTTCGTCGCTAGCGTTTTCCTCAGTGATGGTTGAATCACGACTTGCTTCGGGTTCTGTGGCTACCTCCTCAGTACTCGATTCCGCTTGTTCTGCTGCTTCCTCTTGGGGTTCTTCCTGTGATTGTTGGGAAGGGGATGAGGCTTGCTGGGGTTGACTAAATTGACGACGAAACCAATTAAAAACCATAACTCCTCCAATATTGCAACTGTCATTATGGGGTTAAACGCTAACCGAAGACGAAGAAACATCTAACTGTTTACTAACCCGACGGAGAGCGCCATTAATAAAACGATACCCCTGCTCATCAGAATATCGTTTTGCCAATTCCACTGCTTCATTAATGGCAATTTGAACGGGGGTTTCTAAAAATGCCATTTCCGCCACTGCTAGTCGTAACAGATCGCGATCGATTTTCGGCAAGCGATCGAGGCTCCAATCCACTACAGCAGAACTGATCCAATCATCAATTTGCTGCCGATTGTCAACAATGGTAGTTAAAAAGTTTACGGTATCATCTTGCACCTGCTGTTGGTTAGCAATATAGAGAAATTCCGGTAACTCAATGGAATACCCAAGACGATTCATGGCGGTTTGGGTAAGCTCCACTGCTTCTGAAATCATGGTTCGGGCACTATTAATGGTTGTAGCCCGCGTTTCGCTACTGAGTAAGCGATCGCGCCCTCGATTTAACTCTTCGGCAGCATTTTCAATGGTTTCTTCCACTTCGTAAGTGAGGCTACGAATCGCAGCCAATACAATGTGATATAGTTCTTGCTTTGAGAGTTGTTGAGGGGTTCCCCCCATTTGTCCTTGACTCAAAAGCGCTAATTCTCGAGCAACGCGACGTGGTTGTTTCTTTTCCATAGCTGGTTCTTATTGGTGATTCCAATCTTCCCTTGGTGTAATAAAGACAGGGGAATTTAAGAGGGGGTGAAAGATATTCACCTTATCGAGTTCTCTCCCCAATTGTCCATTATCTATTATTGCTGATTGATTATGGTTTCTTTAGCTCGTAAAAACCTATTAGAAGACATCCCTCGCTTTTTAGTTGCCCAAGCTGGGATTTTATTTGCGGTTACACTGGTTACGATCCAGCTTGGCATTTTTAGCGGTTTTTCCAAATCAACGGTCAAATTAATTGAAAATTCCAACGCCGATATTTGGGTGGCATCTGACACCTTAGTGCAATTAGAGCTAACGCTGCCGGTGCCAGTCTCAGAGCTTATTAAGGCTCGTAAAATGCCAGAAGTGGCTCGTGGAGATGGTTTAATTTTTTCTGGGGCGCACTGGTTTCCAAAAGAAGGAGAGCTGGTTCGAGTCCGGATTATTGGATTTAATCCCCAAAGTTCGCTTTATCAACCGGAAACGGTTTTAGAAGGGTCTGTTTCCAACTTAACGGAACCTTATACAGCAATGATTGATATTTTTGATCAAAATACCTTGCAGGTAGAAGGCATTGGGGATCAACTCCAAATGAGTTCTTTACCGGTGGAAGTGGTGGGAATGACTGAGGGCAATACCTCAATGATTTCTAACCCCTTTGTTTTAATGTCTCTGAAAAATGCCAATGCCTATTTAAGAGCGGGCCAAACCTCACAAATCAATTGTCAGTTACCTGAGAAAGGTTCACAATTGGAATGCATTAATATGTTTCATCCGGAACCAGACGATCAAGCTACTACCATTGAACCCAACATCGAACCGAGAAATTTAGCTGCATCTGATGTTGTTACCTTTATCTTAATTAAAGCGGAATCGGGTCAAGATTTATCAGCGCTCAAGGACAAATTAGAACAGAAATTAAATAATGTCAAAGCCTATACTAAGGAAGAATTAATCAATATCACCGAAACTTATTGGCAGCAACGAACTGGCATTGGTCTTGTTTTAGGATTAGGCACTGTCGTTGGAATTGTCGTCGGAACAGTAGTGGTTAGCCAAATTTTATATTCTTCGGTTTCTGATCATCTCAAAGAGTTTGGAACGCTCAAAGCTATGGGAGCGTCAGCAGGAATGATTTATCGAATCATTATTGAGCAAGCCGTTTGGATGGCAATTTTTGGTTATCTCCCTGCCATGCTGTTATCGTTTGGGGTTGCCTATTGGATTAATAGTAGTCAGGGAACCTTACTGTTAATTACCCCTACCAGCGCGATCGCCATTTTTGTAATCACCATGGCGATGTGTATTGGTTCTGCTATTTTTGCGATTCAAAAAGTGAATCGAGTTGATCCCGCCATTGTATTCAAAGCGTAGTGTCAGTCATTATTGATTGTGTTTTTTAAAAACCGATCCCAATTAAATTCTGTTTCCCCTTCAATGGCTTCCCCTAGTGTCACGGTTCAAGCCGAACAAATCACCATGTTTTTCAAATCAGGGCAACAAGAGATTCCCATTTTGAAAAATATTAATTGGAAAGCGACTCGGGGAACCATTCAACTATTAATGGGTCCGTCAGGTTCGGGCAAAACAACTTTTATTTCCATTCTGGCAGGATTATTAACCCCCACTCAAGGACAAGTTTATTTATTAGGGCAAGAAATTACCCATTTATCTCGTCAAAAACGGACAGCTTTCCGACGTGAACATATTGGTTTTATCTTTCAAAACTTTAATTTATTTCCAGCCCTGACAGCAGCAGAAAATATTGAAATTATCTTAAATATGAAGGGCGTTAAAAAAGAACAAGCCCGGTATCAAGCTCAAGAATTATTACAACAAGTGGGATTACACTTATACGCTAATCAAAAACCGAAAGATTTGTCGGGGGGGCAAAAACAACGGGTGGCAATTGCTCGCGCCCTAGCAGGAAGCCCTTGTTTAATCATGGCAGATGAGCCCACCGCAGCCCTAGACTCTCAAAGTGGTTATCAAGTGACAGAATTACTTAAGCATCTCGCCAAGGAAAAAGGCTGTACGGTTTTAATTGTGACCCATGATCCTAGAATTCAAGACGTTGCGGATCACATTACTTATTTGGAAGATGGTCGTTTAATATTACCAAATTAAATTAAAATTCAATCAACGGGAAGCATTAACGAGCCAAACCTATGACAGTGTCTGATCTCAAAACCGAAGATATTAAAGTTGATGCAGGAGATGTCGAAGTCGATACTTATCTGGCGCAACCCACCGATGCTGGAACCTATCCTGGGATTATTGTGGTTCAGGAAGTATTTGGGGTAAACGACCATATTAAAGAAGTCACCCGCCGCATTGCCCATGAAGGGTATATTGCTGCCGCCCCTGCTATTTATCAACGACAAGCCCCTGGGTTTGCTGTGGGCTATTCCCAAGAGGAATTAGAATTAGGACGCAAGTATAAAGAACAAACTAAGGCAAATGAACTGCTTAATGATATCCAATGCACCATTAATTATTTAAAATCACTACCCAATTGTGACTCACAAAAAGGCTTTGGTAGTATTGGTTTCTGTTTCGGGGGTCATGTCGTCTATTTGGCAGCCACCCTAGATGATATGCAAGCCACTGCGTCTTGTTATGGGGCAGGCATTGCCACCAATACCCCAGGGGGAGGCGAACCCACCATTACTCGCACCAAAGATATTAAAGGCACCATTTATCTGTTCTTTGGCAAGGAAGATCCCTTAATTCCCTTAGAACAAGTGGATCAAATTGAAGCAGAACTTAAAAAACATAACATTGCTCACCGTATCTTTCGCTATGATGGAGCCGATCATGGCTTTTTCTGTGATCAACGAGCCAGTTATGAACCTACTGCTGCTCAACATTGTTGGGAACGAGTCAAAGAATTGTTTCAACAAACCCTGAAACAGTAACTGATAGCAACGTTACCCATCGGGGGAAAGCAACATTTCCCCCACCCTAATTTTGTTTTACTAATACGCTTTTAACTTACCAATGACCTCTAATTTCACCCCTTCTTCCGAATCTCAATCCAATATTCCCTTTTCTCAAGAAGATTTTGAGAAAGCCCTTGCCGAGTATGATTATCACTTCCAACAAGGTCAAGTTGTCCGTGGCAAAGTGGTTAACTATGATAATGATGTTGCCTTTGTTGATATTGGGGGCAAATCTCCTGGGCTTCTCCCTCTGCGAGAGGCAGCATTAGGAACGGTCACTCGATTCGATGAAATCTTTTCCTTCGAGGAAGAATGCGATTTTTTAGTCATCCGTGAACAAAATGCGGATGGGCAAGTGACGCTTTCGCGACGAGAATTACAGCGACAAGAAGTTTGGGAAACCTTACAACAGTATCAAGAAGATAAAACCCCTGTGGAAATGCAAGTCACTGGCAGCAATCGTGGGGGCGTTAAAGGCGAGATTATGGGGTTGCGTGCCTTTATTCCGCGATCGCACCTTCTAGCTGCTGAAAATCTAGATGATCTCATCGGGCAAACCATTACAGGGCTTTTGATTGAAGTTGATCCTGAACAGAACCGGTTAGTCTTATCCCAACGAGAAGCTGCTAAAGCAGATGCCATGGGAGAGATTATTGTTGGTCATTTGACCGAAGGCGAAGTTGTTAACATTAAGCCTTATGGGGTTTTTGTGGAACTTGCTGCAGGGGTAACGGGATTACTCCATATTAAACAAGTCAGTCAAAAGCGAGTGGAATCACTGGAATCGCTATTTTCCGTTGGCGAAAAGATTAAAGTAATGATTGTCGATGTTGATGAAAATCAGCGACGAATTGCCCTCTCCACTAAGGAGTTAGAATCTTATCCGGGTCAAATTTTAGATCAAAAATCGGAAGTGATGGAAAAGGCAGAATCACGAATCCAAGACTCCTCTAGCTAGAGCTAAATAATGGGCTCAATTAATAGAGGAAAAACAGGGGCTGAGATCATTAAGTTTGCAAAATGTGCCCCCTTCCTAATTGTCACTAAAGGTGATTCACTATGACAGAACCGATTTCTTCATCCTACGGAAAAACTGTCAGAAATGCTTTGTTAGGTGCTTTAATTGCTAGTGGCTTGACGGTACCGTTGTATTGGTTAAGCCAAAGCATTATTAGTGCCTATGCTGACAAACCCCTCCCTGATAGCAATCAAATGGCAATGACGATTTCAGTTGCTGTAAGAACGTTAGTAATGGGAGGGAGTATTTTATTTACTGCTCTTTTTGTTTTTGTTGCCATTGGTTTGTTGTTATTGGCTTTACAAACAGCACTGCAGTGGTTACGAAATGGAAGTCATGAAAGTGCTGTCAATGCAGAAGACAAAGAGTAGTTTTTAATTCAATTGAATTGACTGTTATGATTGTCATTTGAAGGTTTAAAATTGACAGGTTAAATCAAAACATGAAATTACCAAAATCCTCATTATTAGCTTTATTTTTCGCAGCTCCATTAACGGTAGCGACTTTTTTACCAACAGTTAGTCAAGCAAATACTGATGATATCGATATTACAGGTGAGTATCAAGTAGAAGGGAGCTATGCTCAGGACGACTATCAAGGAACTGCCAAAATTACTCAAAAAGGTGAAACTTACCAAATCAAGTGGATAATTGAAGATGGGCTACAAACTTACCAAGGCACTAGTATCCGAAAGGATGATGTCTTAGCTGTCAGTTTTAAAGATGAACAACGTTCTGGCATTGCCGTTTATGAAATAAAGGAAGGTCAGCAAGGCCCGAAGCTAGTTGGTGAATGGGCTTTTATGGGAAATATGATGCTGAAAAAAGAAACGCTGACCAAAGAAAGTGATTTGTAAATCTATTTAAATTAATTTTCGCCTCCAACGACCACATCTTGAATGCGGAGACTTGGTCCTCCGCATCCCACGGGTAATCCACTTTGCCCGCCTTTGCCACATCCTCCTGATTCATCCCAGTAGAAGTCGTTACCAATTGCCTCAATATTGGCAAGGGTTTTA
>JAHEOB010000090.1 GCA_018610095.1 Halothece sp. MAG | reverse complement strand
TTACTGGCATCAGAAACCTATTTCAAATCGGCTGATCGCGATTTTCTTTTAAGATTAACCACAAGATTAATGCCAATAAAAATAGCCAACCCATAATCCCAGCAATTGGATTACCATAAATCCCAGTTATTGCTGGAGAGACAGTATTATTATAAGTAATTAAGTCTCCCACATCTACTATATAATAGCCCCAAACTAATCCCCCATGTAAACCAATGGAGAGTCCTAATCGTCCTTGATTTTTGTGTCTAGCTAACCCTAAACTTAATCCCAACATCACTAAACCAGGGAAAGCAGGTAACGTTTCAATGATAATGTCAAGTGGTTTCAAAAAATGCGCGATCGCGAAGATAAGACTATTTGCCCATAAGGAAACAGTTAGGGAATAGTCTTGTTCCAATTCATTTAATAACCAACCTCGAAAAACGGCTTCTTCAGCAATTCCTACGCCAATTCCAGTTAATGCGCCTTCTGCAATTAATTGCCACCAAGGAAGGGAATTTTCTTGCCAATTTAACCACCCCAATAACGCTTGTAACATAAACAAGCTAAACGTTATGAGCCAACCAATGATTAATCCCTGGAAAATTTCTTTGCCATTTTGCTGATTCCAAATCAAACCCACTTCTTGATAAGGTTTCGACTGTTGATAAATCAATTTTCCCGTTAATTGGACGAAAACAATAAACAAAATAAATAGCCACCCCATCGCCAAAATAGTAACGAGATTTTGATTATTACGAATTAAAAGTTTGACGGGAATAACAACTGGTAACCATACCAAGAGTAAAATCAATAAAAAAGATAGAATCCTTAGTGGTGCAGGTAAGGTTTTGATAGAACGTAATTGATGTTTCATTACTGGAATCATTTCACTTTGCTAAATGGTAAAATAATGAAATTCATGAGATTGTTTGATTCCTAAGCGCGATCGCGAGATTAAATTAGTCCTTAAATATAAAGATGATGGAATTTGTAACCAGTTAGCATTAACCTATTTTACAATTAAAAAACTTGGCTCAGTGTCTATTATTCAACTCCTTGCTTCAAAACAGTTTTTCGTTGTCAAAACTTAAATTCCTATGGGATTATGATAGAGTGATTATGCCAAGGAATTACGCTGGTTTCATAGTAACGGCAAATTGATACTGACAACCAGAGAATAAGCATTTGGCATTATCCGAAAAAAACAGCGCTCTTATTAAATATCAATGGAGATTTTCTTATTTGTTGTCGGATTAATTTTTCTCATCATTGGTGCAGAAGCCTTAGTGAGAGGGGCATCCGATTTAGCGACAGCCTTTGGCATTTCCCCGTTGGTAATTGGACTAACCGTGGTAGCATTTGGTACTAGTTCCCCAGAACTAGCAGTTAGTATTAAATCTACTCTTGCAGACCAAGGAAGTATTACTGTTGGCAATGTCATTGGTAGTAATATCTTTAATGTCCTATTCATTCTGGGTTTATCTGCCATTGTTACCCCACTGGTGGTTTCTCAACAGTTGATACGACTAGATGTTCCCCTCTTAATTGCCCTTTCAGGGGTGGTTCTCTTCTTTTCCCGAGATCAACAGTTTAGTCGCTTAGAAGGGATTATTCTAGTGGGAGCACTCGTGGTTTATCTCTGGTTTTTAATTGATCAAACCCGCCGAGAGCAAATGTTATTAAAAGATGAATCAACTACACCACCCTCTTCCCAACGTCACTGGTTTCAAAATGGAATATTCATCATTATTGGGCTTGCACTACTCGTGCTTGGTTCACGTTGGCTTGTTGATAGTGCTGTTTCCTTTGCTGGGTATCTGGGCGTGAGTGAGTTAATCATTGGGTTAACCATTATTGCTGCAGGAACCTCTTTACCCGAGTTAGTCACTTCTATTGTTGCCTCCCTGCGAGGAGAACGGGATATTGCAGTCGGCAATGTGATTGGCAGTAACTTGTTTAACTTAATGGGGGTTCTCGGTTTTGCCAGTATAATTTCCCCCACAGGAATCACTGTTTCCTCAGCAGTTACCCACTTTGATCTTCCGATTATGACAGCAGTGGCATTTGCTTGTCTTCCCATCTTTTTTACCGGACGTCAGATTAGTCGATGGGAAGGAATGATTTTATTTGGCTATTACATTGCTTATACGCTCTATTTAATTTTAGGAGCAACGCACCACGCAACTTTACCTGCCTTTAGTGCAGTAATGTTATATTTTGTGATTCCCTTAACCATACTAACCTTAATCATTGTCACTGTTCGAGAACTTACTAATAGAAGCCAAACTTAATCCTCAATTTCTGAAAACGCCTCAAGAATCCCCTCTAGCGCGATCGCGACATGACTCCAATGAGTGCCTCCCTGACAATAGACAATATAAGGCTCTCGCAAGGGCCCATCTGCCGATAATTCGGAAGTGCTACCATCAATAAAGGTTCCCCCAGCCATCACTAATTCACTCTCATAACCTGGCATTTGAGCAGGAACGGGATTTAAATAAGACCCCACCGGCGAGTGTTGCTGTAACGCCCGACAAAACGCCAATAGTTTTTCCTGACTCCCCAATTGAATGGCTTGAATAACATCCCGACGCGGGGTTTCTGGAAGGGGATTAACAGGGTATCCTAATTGGTGAAATACATAAGACACTAAATGAGTTCCTTTTAATGCTTCTCCCACCATTTGCGGAGCAAGGAATAATCCCTGAAATAAGAGACGATTCTGGTTAAACGTTGCTCCCCCTTCACTGCCAATCCCCGGGGCTGTTAAACGACAACAAGCCGCCTCCACTAAATCTTGTTTACCAGCAATGTATCCCCCAGCCGTAACAATGGTTCCCCCTGGATTTTTAATCAGCGAGCCTGCAATTAAATCTGCGCCGACAGCAGGAGGTTCTTGGCGTTCCACAAATTCCCCATAACAGTTATCTACAAAGCAAATCGTATTGGGGTTTTGTTGTTTGACAAGTTCAACGATTTTTTGTATATCTGCAATGGAGAGACTTTCCCGCCAGCTATAACCACAAGACCGTTGAATAAATGCGACTCGGGTATTAGAGGTAACAGCAGTAGCTAATCCTTCCCAATCAACCGTGTTTTGAGAGGTTAATGGTAATTCTCGATAATAAATACCAAATTCTTTTAGCGACCCCGATGCGGATTCCCGTAAACCGATCACTTCTTCCAGCGTATCGTAAGGCTTGCCAGCCACAGCTAGCATTTCGTCTCCCGGACGAAGAACCCCAAATAGAGCGCAAGTAATGGCATGGGTTCCTGATACCAATTGTACCCGTACTGCAGCAGCTTCGGCATCCATAATTTCAGCAAAGGCGCGATCGAGCGTTTCCCGCCCAAGATCACCATGCCCGTACCCACTCATACTGGCAAAATGATGTACGCCTAACCGTTCTTTTTGAAACGCTGAGAGAACGCGTTGTGCGTTATATTTAACGCATTGGTCAATTGTGAAAAAAATCGGAGAAAGGACTTCTCCTGCGTTCTTTATCAAAAGTTGGCTATTCATATTCCCTACTCAATCGCAAAATTGCAATATTTTAAAGATTTATTTGGATTTTGGTCTTGAATTTGGATCGCTAAACTTCGCACAATACCATTACAAGGATTACAAGGAAACTTAGATTACTCCATGACTGTTGCAACTCAAAAAAAACCATCTTTCGATTGGATCACCTTCACTTATATTACAGCAATCCATTTGGTAGCTCTTTTAGCTTTTTTCCCCAACTTTTTTAGCCCTTCAGCTATCGGAGTAGCCCTAATTATGCACTGGGTAACAGGAGGAGTCGGTGTTACCTTAGGATTTCATCGTCTGCTAACCCACCGCAGTTTTGAAGTCCCCAAATGGCTAGAATACTTCTTGGTTTTTTGTGGCACCCTATCCGCCCAAGGAAGTGTCATTGACTGGGTGGGTACACATCGCATGCATCATAAATACTCTGATGAAGGCAAAGATCCCCACAATGCCAATCAAGGGTTTTTGTGGAGTCATATCGGTTGGATGGTTCATGAAATTCCAGCTGATGAAGAAATTGCGAAATATACGAAAGATATTAATTCTGATCCGGTTTATCAATTTTTCTCGAAATATTTTATTCTCATTCAAGTTGCCTTTGGTTTCTTCCTCTACGCTCTTGGTGGATGGCCCTTTGTCATTTGGGGCGTCTTTGTTAGATTAGTCGCCGTTTTCCATTGCACGTGGTTTGTTAATAGTGCCACTCATAAATTTGGCTATCGCACTTTCGATTGCAACGACTTATCTCGTAATTGCTGGTGGGTTGCCCTGCTTACCTACGGCGAAGGTTGGCACAATAATCACCACGCTTATCAGTATTCTGCCCGTCACGGCTTAAAGTGGTGGGAAATCGATATGACATGGATGATGATTCGCTTCCTAGAAATCCTTGGGCTAGCGAAAAATGTTAAACGTATTAACGCATAATCGATAAGCACCCTGTCATGCCCCGTCGAATTGGCGGGGTATTTTCATGTATCGATTTATCTGGTAAAATATAAGTTTGCGCCACTATTGGCAGTTATCTTAGTGGTGATTATTTTGCTGTATATTCAGAATCTCTAAACTAATCATGGCAAAACGAAAACGGTTACAAGTAGTTTTACATCAAGATGTTAGAAAGCTCGGTCGCCGAGACGATTTGGTAGAAGTTGCCCCAGGATATGCTCGCAATTATCTTGTTCCCAAAGGGTTTGCCAGTGTCGCCACGGAAGGCGTTTTAAGACAGCTTGAACAGCGAAAAGAAAAAGAACGTCAACGTCAATTAGCGATTCTCCAAGAAGCAGAAAATCGCAAACAGGCACTGGAAACCATTGGTCGCTTTACAGTGAAAAAACAGGTCGGGGAAGGAGATGCCATTTTTGGTACAGTTACCCCTCAGGATGTGGTTGATGTCATTAAAGAAACGGCAGGGCAAGACATCGATCGCCGTAGCGTTTCTTTACCCGATGATATCAGTCACCTTGGCTTCTATGCTGCGGAAATTAAACTTCATCCAGAAGTAACTGCCCATATTGAAATTCAAGTGGCTTCACTATAATGATTACGGAATTGGGAGAGATGTTCCCAGTTCCTTCTTTGATGAATCGCCAAGTGACTCTTGATCCTTGCCAGGGACAATTTCAAAAAAATCAAAACATAAATTGTTGATTTTGTATAACGTGTTTCATAAATCTTAGTCAAGAGTGACTTAGCATTGACATAAATAGAACAGAAAGAAGTCAAGGATCAAGCGTCATGGGTTTAGCCAAAGCTGTTGAATTTTTTGCCCTAGACTCGATTCAAGGTGGGATGTCGCAATTTTATACGCCGCAAAAAAGTGATGAAACCATGTTGGTGGAGGTGCCAGGGAATACGGTTGAAAATTTGTTTGTTCATCATTTTCAAACGGATCAATTATTAGCAGTTCGCGGCAGCATGATATTAGCCATTTTATGCAATCGCGAATATCATTATATTCCGCTGCGCGATCGCTGCCCTCAAGTGTTGAAAATCCCCCCTGGCATTCCTCATGCTGCGATTAACCCTAATTCTGAATCTTGCTTGTTAGTTAATGCTGTATTGCGACATGGCGCTGCCCATCCTAAAGATTATCAACCGCTTTCTCCCCCTTTCCCTTATAATTTAGACTTAGCTTGTCAGCAACTCTATCAACCCCTTGCTGACTAAACTTAATATTTTTCGATTATTGTCGCTAAAATTAATTGTAACTGCTTACACGATTTCTTTAAAATCAAACTAGATTTGCAGTAAGGTGGGCACTCTAACCCACCCTATTAATCACGTCAATGATGATTTAACTAATCTCTCCAAACTTCCAATAATGTCGTTACTGATCTTAGTTGCCGACGATGATCCCGGAGTTCAACTCGCAGTTCAAGATTATCTCGAAATCTAAGTTCACAGACTGTGGAAAAATCTGTAACTAGTCTGTTACGCAAAATTGATACTAATAATCGAGCGGAGTTGGTAAGTTTTGTCCTCAAATATCAGCTGTTATGAATAATTCCTTGATTTATTCCCATTCTTCCTTAATTTCAGGAACATTAATTAAACGTTATAAACGCTTTTTGGCTGAAATTGAACTCTCTTCAGGAGAAGTTATCACAGCCCATTGTCCGAATACCGGTCCAATGACAGGGGTATGTAGTCCTGGCAATCCTGTTTTAGTGTCCTATAGCAACAATCCGAAACGGAAACATCCCTATACCTGGGAAGCAATCCAAGTGAATGATACTGTCCCAACTTGGGTAGGCATTAATACTAGTTTACCCAATCGTGTCATTAAATCTGCTTTAGAAGATCATCTTTTACCGGAACTT
>JAHEOB010000089.1 GCA_018610095.1 Halothece sp. MAG | reverse complement strand
GTCATGTTTACTTTCCTCCTTCTGCTTTATGATAGGCAACAATTGCTTCAACAAACTGGACTAAATAATTAAAATCTTTAATGCTATGAACTCTGTCAATGGCAGTGGAAATTACGTTATTTAAAGGTTCTACTGCTGGTTGTCGGGCTGCTGCATACGCTAATTTTGGTTTCAGTAAAACAATTTCAGGTTCAATACTTTTAAAAAGTTCCTTTTGATCAGCATTTTGAGCTAATCTCGTTTTGACACGATTAATGGCATCTAAAAATTTACGAATTTGATTGGTTTCTAAGTTTTTTTGTTTTAAATGAGGGCCTAATTGTTCTGCGTGTTCAACTAATTGCCGAATTTCATAATGTTGAAATGAATTTAATTGTTTAATATGCTCAACAATTTGCTGGTCAATGGATTTGTTTGATTGATTAGACTGCTTATCTTGTTGATTAAGTTTACTTTGTTGCTTTGGGGGATTATTTTGTTGTTTTGGAGGATTTGGTTTTTTAGATTGATTTTTAGCCATAGGAATTTACGCTACTATTATTTTTATGAACGATTCAGTAAATCTAACCAAGTCGCAATCGCTTTATAGTAAGGCGCATTGCATGGTTTTTTGAGAGAAGAACTGACGACACTAAAATCAGTATTGTCTTTCATTGATTTGGGGGCTCTTGCTAAGGTATAAGCAATTTTCGGTAAATGGAGGTAGTAACGAATATCTCTAGTATCGGTTTGATCATTCTTTTGCTTATATTCGTCTAATTTTTGCCTTTGTAGTTTAGCAGTGACCAATAAATTTTGTAAAAAGCTACGGGGATAACCAATTTTTTCATCGTAAAGTAGTTGAACAAAGGGTAAAATGCCAAATAGCTCAAGCTCAATATTTTGTCCTAAATAATTTTTCGTTTCTTGATCTAAGCTAGAAAGTTGCGATATCGTAATATCTTCTCTTCCTAACCATTCTTCCCAATCAAAAGTTTCATTAAACAACGATAAACTATTACGCCCGTTATTTTTCGCGTCTTCTTCGGCATTTCCTGAATATTCCGCAGCTTTATATAAGGGAAATTTGGTTTCTGCAAGGTGAATGCCACCAGATAAAGTCATCTCAGGATGATTCCCTGTATAACTGCGAAATGCTTGATAAATATCGAAGGCAAATTCGACAACATCTTGCCAAACACCACTAATAAATAAGTCATCTCCTCCTGCATAAATAAACATTAAATTGTTGCGCGATCGCGCTGTTAATTGTTTACTCGATTCAGGTAAGTTTTCATCTCGATGTTGCGCTAAACTGTTCAAATAAACTTTGAAAAAATAACTCATCTTTCGCGATAAGCTAGCAATTCGTGGTAACGTTTGTAATTTCCCTAACCCTTTAGCAAAGATTTGCCCTAAACTATCCACATCCATACGCAAATAACCCACTCTCCCAATGCCACCCATTTCGGTTGCAATTTCGGTCATTTCTTCAGCTCGCATGAATCCCGATTCTTCGTCACTTTCAGTGCGTTTCCCATAATTCCCTAATAGCAGTGGAATGGTTGGGGCAGACGATTGATAATCATTGATTGACCAGTTATTAATTAAAAATAAAGTTGTCTCAGGATCATCAAGGTTAGGATTGTTTTTTAGTAAATAGTAGTAAATGGTTTCTTGAGGTAACTCGAATGGGATACAGAAGGCAGAATCAGAAAAGTCTTTTTGGCGCGATCGCGCAATTCCGTTAATTTTGAACAATTGACTGCCTATTTTCCACATTTCCCGACAAGTCGGGCAAGCTGACACTGAATCAGGTTCATTTGGATTTAAAGGCTTTAAGTTTTGCTCATCATCCCGATAGCAAACTTGGCAAGGTTCATAACTATTTTGAACCGCTAATAATTGCTCAATCTGATTTGCAAACTTTTGTTCTTTTTGTTTAGCTAATTGGTGAACAGTCTCCTGCCAATGATGGGCAAATGATTGATTGGCAATGTCTTCAATGGGAAACTGGCAACCTGTTAGTGTTAAATAGACTTTACCTTGAAAGGCTTTTAATAACCACTGATTGACCTCATTTCGCAGCGTTTCAATAATTTCTTCAGTTTCTTGTTTGGCTGGGGCTAATAAATATAAATTGCCGCCACCGACATAAATCACACAACTTCGAGGTAAACTGAATTTTTCTAACAGTTGCTGCGTAATTTCTTCGGTAACTAACTCTAAGTAAAAACTTCTTGCCCGCAGTGATCTTAAAGCCCCATCCGCAGAAATGGTGTAAATAAAATCTTGAATCCCTGATAAATCCCCTGCAACTAAAGTTAAATGTTCCGCATCTTCATTATTCTCTAAAATCGAAGCCACGGCACTGGTGGTTTTAACCACATCCCAAAAGGCGAGATCATCATTAATAAAACTAATACAAGAGCCATACTTTTCTAAAAAAATGAATAGTAGAGATAAATTATTCCAATCACTCAGTGATAAACCTTCAATGGCACTTTTCACTTCTGCTTTGTATGCTGTTAAATCAGGCGTCGTATCAGTAGGATAAGGAATCGTGGGGAACTGATTAGAAATGGCTCTTGGAATTGTATAATTCTGCTGATGCGTGGTTTGTGTTAAACGAACTTGATCAAATAATAATCGTAACGGCTGAATGGATGCATTCTCTGTCCAATTTAATAACGATTTCGCTTTGATAATTGCACGATTCTCATAATCAGGTTCAATTTGTTCAGGAAATTGCGCTTCTGCCCATTCTGCTAACAGTTGTAAGGCTTGTTGTTTAACGTTTAGCGCGGTTTGTTCCATTGATTCCATGACTAATACTAAATGTTTTATATCACAGCGAAAATTTGCACAAGGATTTGATGCAAACAATCTTAAAATCACTTAAATGAGGCGCGTCGATACGGTTAGGATAATCATTTGACTCAATCAGAATTAGCTAAACTTCCCAATTTGTGGCACGTTGAATAAATATTGGAAATCGTAAATGACTCATCGATGCGGGTAGGGTTAAGCCTGAAAGCCTAATTAACGGTTTACCCGCGTCGATTCCTTGCCATGAGGGAAATGAAACCTTGTGACTTGACAATTGAGATGGGTAAGTTATCATAATAATTAATCGGTGCGTCGATTTGAGGCGTGAAAGCCAGAGTTGATAAGGGCTCTCAAACGGACAGTTCCGATTACTTAATCCCTGCCTAGGGATGGAAACCGACTCAGCTCCACACTTGTCCCAACTTATGCCACTGCCGCACTGGTTCCGATTACTTAATCCCTGCCTAGGGATGGAAACATAGAGGCACCACACCCACGGTGCGGATGAAGGAGCAGTTCCGATTACTTAATCCCTGCCT
>JAHEOB010000088.1 GCA_018610095.1 Halothece sp. MAG | reverse complement strand
TTGCACCTGTTATTCCGCCACCAATGACTAACCAATCGTAAATTGTCATATTTATTTTACCAATCGTTTACTCTTGTTTGACTGATCAATTTTTGCCATTTTACTGACACAATAATAAGTTAATTTAAGATTCGTTTATCAGGATTAATAATTCTGATCTTGGAAGTTGATGTATGTTGTAATCGCTACCAGTATTAGTTAAGTTTATCTTGTTCAACTTGACTGATAACTGTCAACCAGGATTAATTAATTCATGAACGAACCGAATCATTTAACCAATTCTAATGGCTGCCCGATCGCGGATAACCAAAATTCGCTAACTGCGGGGGAACGCGGCCCGGTTTTAATGCAAGATTTCCAATTATTGGAACAAATGCAACATTTCAATCGGGAACGCATTCCAGAACGGGTGGTTCACGCTAAGGGATCGGGGGCTTACGGAACGTTTACCGTTACCAATCCCATTCCACAATATACAAAAGCGAAATTCTTATCAGAAGCTGGCAAACAAACGGATGTTTTTCTTCGCTTCTCCACCGTTGCAGGAGAAAAAGGGGCAGCAGACGCAGAACGAGATGTGCGTGGCTTTGCGGTGAAATTCTATACCGAACAAGGGAACTGGGATTTAGTGGGCAATAATACCCCTGTGTTTTTTATTCGCGATCCTTATAAATTCCAACCCTTCATTCACTCCCAAAAACGGAATCCCAAAACGAATCTGCGCGATCCCAATATGCAATGGGATTTCTGGTCACTTAATCCCGAATCCCTCCATCAGATTACCATTTTATTCAGCGATCGCGGACTACCAGCCAGTTATCGCCACATGAATGGTTATGGCAGTCATACGTTTTCCTTTATTAATGAAGATGGGGAACGGGTGTGGTGTAAATTCCACTTCAAAACCAAGCAAGGGGTGAAATGTCTGAGTGATGAAGAATCAGCTAACACCATGGGCTTAGATCGCGAATCCCACCAACGGGATTTATATAACGCGATCGAGCGGGGAGACTATCCCCAATGGCGGGTATGTGTTCAAATTATGACCCAACAGCAAGCAGAACAGTTCCAGTGGAATCCCTTTGATTTAACCAAAGTTTGGCCCCATGATCAATTCCCACTAATAGACATTGGTACCCTAGAGTTAAACCGCAATCCGGAAAATTATTTTGCCGAAGTGGAAGAAGCTGCGTTTACGCCTTCGGCATTTGTACCTGGGATTGGAGCAAGTCCGGATAAAGTATTGCAAGCTCGCTTAATGTCTTATCCCGACGCTCATCGTTACCGTCTCGGCACTAATTATCATCAAATTCCAGTCAATCAACCCCGTTGCCCAGTTATGAATTATCAACGAGATGGGGCAATGTCGATGGGTTATGGTGGCAGCAGTCCCAATTATTATCCTAATAGTTATGAGGATACTCCCAAAGAAGCCCCCGAATATAAAGAACCGGCAATGCGGTTAGGGAATGTAGCAGCTGATCGCTTTGATTCTCGGGAAGAAGATAATTATACCCAAGCGGGGATGCTGTGGCGGGTTCTTGATGAGGATCATAAAGAACGCACTGCTAACGCGATCGCGTCAGTTTTAGGGCAAGCCGATTCCGAAATTCAGAAACGCCAGTTGTGCCATTTTTTCCGTGCCGATCAAGATTATGGTGAACGAGTTGCCCAAAAATTAGGGATTGAAGTTGATGCTTCCATGTTACCTAGTTCCTAATCAGTTATAGAACCATGCCAAGCGTTAAGTAATCCAATCATGGAAGCTGCGATCGCTTGATCGGTACCGTAAGTGATGTAGGGAGCCAAATCGATTGTATAATCAGCTAGGGAAAAGCAACCCGGCGGAATTCCCTCATTGGAACCGTTAAACACATAGATTGCTTTTGCTTCGTTGAGTGCCTGATACAGTTGCTCCGAAATCGAGGTGAGTGTTTTTCCTCTGGGATCAGTCATGATAACCAGACTATCCTCAGTTTTGACACTGCGCAACATCTGATAAAGTTCGTAAACTTGGAGCGGAACCTTCTGAATTTTGCCGCCGTAGGTACGCTTCTGTAGCGCAAAGCGCGATTCGATTCCTTCTTCTAAGCCATCCATAAATGTCAGCAAGGAACGCGAATTAACTGGCGAATCCATCACCGCAACAAGACGCTTCACTTCAAATGCCTGCGCTGCCCGTCCTAGAGATTCCCCAATACGCTTAGTTCCCCGTAAATCCTTGCTTTCGTAAGCTAATTGCACGAGGGTAACTTTACGGGTTAGTTCTCGCGAGTCTTCCTTGCCCCGCTTCTTTTTGTTAATTTGCGACCCCGCCAGTAAACCAATCCCTGTCCATTCTTGAATGATCTCGACTTTAATGACATAGTCGGGATCGTTTAATGCTACTCTCAATTCCTTATCCAAGCCTAAAATGATCGCGCCAGCATTTTCTTCCACCGCTTTTGAGGTAAAATCATGATTCCCTCGCCGTATTGCCCTGACAGCAAATGTCGCTCCATCAGGTATTTGCTTAGCAATTTCTAGACACAGTTGAGAAATTGTTTTCAGATCGGTGTTAAAGGTTTCAGTCTCGATGGAAACGACTTGCTCAATTTCTGGAATTAAGCGAATTTCCTCTTGGGGCAAGGGTTCAGGAGTTTCTAGAACAACCAGTCCCTTATACCCTGAAGGTTGCGGTGTAATTGTAATGTTGGGATTGGGAAAGCGATCGCTGAGTCTTGATGAGGCAATGGGAGCTTTATCTCGAGGGGTTTTAATTAAATATTTCTTAGCTATCATAAGTCGTGTTTTCTACTAATTCTCACGGGGTAACAACTGCTTAGAACCATAATTATTTTGTAATGAGAAGGAATCAACTATTCCCAATAATTTAAGTCTTCTAACCAATTTTGCACGAAAGTTTTGATTTGGTTACGGCGAGTTTCAAATGTTGCTGCTAACCAAATTAAGGCAATGCCAAGGCATAATCCAATAATCCATTTGGCAAAGGGATAGGCAAAAATAAAGATGAGAAATTGATAGGTGGCGTTTAATAAAAACGTAATTGTTCCCACATAGAGAAAGGCACG